>CAYGST010000059.1:0-14907 GCA_964352415.1 uncultured Planctomycetaceae bacterium
GGCGGCACGGTTCACGGCCCGCGCCCCAAGGACTACTCCTACCACATGCCTGCGAAGGCCCGCCGCGTCGCGACGCGCACGGCGATCGCCGGCAAGCTCAAGGACGGCGAGGTCGTCGTTGCCGAGCTCGGTGGGTTCTCGTCGCCGTCGGCCAAGTCGGCTCGCAAGGTCCTCGCGGACCTGGGCTCGCCGCGCCGTGCGCTCCTGGTCCTGAGCGACCGGAACGAGCAGGTCTACAAGTCCTTCCGCAACTTCCCGGGCGTCACGGTCCGCACTGCCGATGAGCTGTGCGCCTTCGACGTCGTCGCCGGCGGTCTCATGATCGTCGAGGCGGGGGTGCTCGAGAAACTCAGCGAGCGCGTCGGCGCTACCAACGCCTAGGAGGACGCTGATGGCAACCACCGACCGCATGTACCGGGTGATTCAGAAGCCCGTGATCACCGAGAAGGCGACGAACGACCAGCTCGGTCGCAACGCCTACCACTTCCGTGTCCCGAAGGGCGCGAACAAGGTGGAGGTTCGTCAAGCCGTCGAGACCCTGTTCGACGTCAAGGTCGCCTCGGTCAACACGCTCAACGTGAACGGCAAGGTGCGTCGCCGCGGATTCCGCGCGGGCCGCACGCCGGACTGGAAGAAGGCCATGGTGACCCTGAAAGAGGGTTACTCGATCGAACTGATCTAGCGCGATGGGTATCAAAAAATACAAGCCGACATCCGCCGGCCGCCGTCACGGCAGTGTCCTGGACTACTCCGAGCTCTCGAAGGTCAAGCCCGAGAAGAGCCTGCTGCGCCCGCTGAAGAAGACTGGCGGACGCAACAACCACGGACGCATCACGTGCCGTCGCCGCGGTGGGGGCCACAAGCGCCGCTATCGCGTCATCGACTTCAAGCGCACGAAGCAGGGCATCCCGGCCCGTGTGGCGACGATCGAGTACGATCCGAACCGCTCGGCCAACATTGCGCTGCTGTTCTACGCCGACGGCGAGAAGGCTTACATCATCGCGCCCCTCGGCCTGAAGGTCGGTGCGACGGTGATGGCTGGCCCGACCGCGGAGCCGAACGCCGGCAACGCGATGCGCCTCGCCGACATCCCGATCGGCCTCCAGATCCACAACATCGAGCTGATGTCCGGTCGCGGCGGACAGATCTGCCGCACCGCGGGCAGCTTCTCCCAGCTGATGGCGCGCGAGGGCAACTACGCCGTCGTGCTGCTGCCGTCGGGTGAGCTGCGACGGATCCACGTCAACTGCATGGCGACGATCGGCCGCATCGGCAACTCGGACCACCAGAACGTCAAGCTCGGCAAGGCGGGACGCCGTCGCCACATGGGCCGACGTCCGAAGGTTCGGGGTACTGCGATGAACCCGGTCGACCACCCGATGGGTGGTGGTGAAGGGCGAACCGCAGGTGGTCGTCACCCCTGCTCGCCGACGGCTGTGCTCGCGAAGGGTGGTCGCACCCGGAGCCGCAGCAACCCGTCGAACAAGTTCATCATCCGCCGTCGCAAGAAGAAGTAGAGGACGCCTAGATGTCACGCAGTACCAAGAAGGGCCCCTACATCGACCTGAAGCTGGCCAAGAAGATCGACGCCGCAGAGTCCAAGGGCGACAAGCGAACGGCGATCAAGACGTGGGCCCGTGCCAGCACGATCCCGCCGTCGTTCATCGGCTTCACGTTCCTGGTCCACAACGGTCGTCAGCACGTCAAGGTCCAGGTGACCGAGGACATGGTCGGGCACAAGCTCGGCGAGTTCGCACCGACGCGCAGCTTCCGCGGTCACACCAACAAGAAGGAAGGCCTGAAGGCCCGCTAGGTCATGTCGACGACTCAGGAAACCACCCCGGAATTCACGGCCAAGCACCGTTACGCGCGCATGACGCAGCGTAAGGCTCGCTTCGTCGCGGACATGATCCGTGGCCGTTCGGTCAACGAAGCGCTCGAGATCCTCGAGTTCAATCCGCGCCGCGCTGCCGCCTACTACCTCAAGGTTCTCCGATCTGCGGTCGCGAACGCGAGCCAGAACGAGGACGTGAACCTCAACCGCCTCTACGTGTCCGACAGCCGCGCCGATGATGGGCCCATGCTCAACAACCGTCTGCGCTTCCGTCCGGGCCCGCAGGGTCGCGCCATGCCGTTCGCCAAGAAGACGAGTCATCTGACCGTGAAAGTCCGTGAGATCCCCGCCGAGAACGGCGGACAGGAGGCCTAGATCGATGGGTCAGAAGACACACCCGACCGGCTATCGCATCGGCACCATCGAGCCGTGGCGTTCGCGCTGGTACGCCAACAAGAAGGACTTCGGAAAGCTCCTGCTGCAGGACAAGAAGATCCGTGAGCACATCGACAAGGAGTTCGGCTCGGCGGGCATCCCCCGCGTTGAGATCGAGCGCACCGGCGAAGCGGTCAACGTGATCATCTACTCGGCGCGCCCCGGCGTGCTGGTCGGCCGCAAGGGTGTTCGCGTGGAGGCCTTGAAGAAGGAGCTCCAGGACATCTCAGGCAAGACTTGCCACCTGACGCTGCACGAGGTCAAGCGCCCCGAGCTCGAGGCCAAGCTGGTCGCCGAGACGATCGCCGAAGCCCTCGAGAAGCGCATGGCGTTCCGCCGCGCGATCAAGCGCGCCATTCAGACGACGATGCAGTCGGGCGCGAAGGGCGTGAAGGTCGAGGTCAGCGGCCGCCTGGGCGGCGCCGAGATGGCCCGGACCGCGAAGGAGCGTGAGGGCCGCGTGCCGCTCTCGACGCTGCAGGCGCACATCGACTACGGCACCGCCAAGGGTCGCACGACCTACGGCATCATTGGTGTCAAGGTCTGGATCTACAAGGGCGACGTCGAGCGCGGCAAGATGATCGACTTCCGCCAGGGGCAGAGCATGATGGCCCGTGCCGACGGCGGCCGCGGTGGCCCTCGCGGTGGTGGGCGTCCGGGTGGCGGGCGCGGCGGTGGCCGTGGACGTGACGGAGGTCAGCGCTGATGGCACTCATGCCCAAACGCGTGAAGCACCGCAAGGTGTTTCGCGGACGAATGAAGGGTCTCGCTACGCGCGGGAACCGAGTCAACTTCGGCGACTACGGCCTGATGGCTCTCGACTACGGCTGGATCAACGGCCGTCACATCGAGGCCGGCCGGGTGGCCGCCAACCGTGCGACCGGTGGCGCTGCGAAGATCTGGATCCGGATCTTCCCGCACAAGCCGATCTCCTCCAAGCCCGCCGAAACCCGCATGGGTAAGGGCAAGGGCGACGTGGACTACTGGGCGGCTCAGGTCAAGCCCGGAACGATCCTGTTCGAGCTGGGCGGTGTGAACGAGACGCAGGCGAAGCTCGCCTTCAAGCGCGTCGCTCACAAGATGCCCATCAAGGTCAAGATGGTCCGCCGAGTCCCCACCAGCTGAGGCCATCCGATGAACGCCGAAGACATCCGTAGTAAGACGAACTCCGAGCTCCAGTACGAGCTCGCCGAGATCAAGAAGGAGCTGTTCGGGCTGCGCCTCAAGGCCAGCACCGAAACGCTCGCGAACTCCGCGCAGATCCGACAGCTGCGCCGGTCCGTCGCCCGTGTCAACACGATCCTGCACGAGCGCGCCACGGGAATCCGCGGCCAGGAGAACAGCTAAGCCATGGAAGCCACGAGTCAGGAAACGACGCTGCAGCGCGGCCGTCGACGTACCCTCCAGGGTGTCGTCGTCTCGGCCGGGATGGAGAAGACCATCTCGGTCCGCGTGGAGCGCGTCACCAAGCACCCGAAGTACAAGAAGTACGTTCGGCAGCACAAGAAGTACCTGGCGCACGACGAGGAGAACACCGCCGGTGTGGGCGATACCGTCCGCATCGTCGAGTGTCGCCCGCTCAGCAAGCTGAAGCGCTGGCGCCTCGCCGAAATCGTCGAGAAGGCCATCCTCGAAGGGGGTGACCTGTGATCCAGATGCAAACTTACCTGGACGTCGCCGACAACACCGGCGCCAAGCAGGTCCAGTGCATCAAGGTGCTCGGCGGTTCGCACCGCATGTACGCCTCGCTGGGGGACACGATCGTCTGCTCCGTGAAGAAGGCGATCCCCGGCTCCGAGGTGAAGACGGGCACAGTGGTTCGCGGCGTGATCGTTCGCGTTCGCAAGAACACCCGTCGCCCCGACGGTTCGTACGTGCGCTTCGACCAGAACGCTCTGGTGCTCATCGACGACGCGGGGAACCCGCGCGGGACGCGCATCTTCGGCGCCGTGGCGCGCGAGCTGCGCGACAAGAGTTTCATGAAGATCGTCTCGCTGGCGCAGGAGGTCGTGTGATGCACGTTCGCACCGGAGACACCGTGATCGTCATCGCGGGCAACGACAAGGGGACGACCGGCCAGGTCGTCGAGGTCCTCAACAAGCGCGACCGCGTGGTCGTCGAGGGCGTCAACCTTCGCTGGAAGCACCGCAAACCGACGCAGCAGAGCCCTCAGGGCGAGCGCATTCAGAGCGAGTCGCCGATTCACGTGAGCAACGTGATGCACCTCGACCCTGAGACTGGCAAGGGCACGCGCCGTCGCCCGGGCAAGGAGAGCTAGACGATGACGACCACCGAGAAAACCACCCCCCGTCTCCTCGAGAAGTACCGCTCCGAGGTCGCCCCGGCGATCAAGCAGCAGTTCTCGATCGAGAACCAAATGGCGGTGCCGCGTCTGATCAAGATCGTCGTGAACATGGGCGTCAATGGCGCCGTGGAGAACAAGGCCAAGGTCGAGACCTCGGCGCGCGATCTCGCCACGATCACTGGTCAGAAGCCCACCATCCGGAACTCCAAGAAGGCCATCTCGGGCTTCAAGCTGCGGGAGGGCATGCCGATCGCTTGCGCAGTCACCCTGCGCCGGGAACGCATGTGGGAGTTCGCCGATCGCCTGATCACCGTCGCCCTTCCGCGTATCCGCGACTTCCGCGGCGTGAAGAGCAAGCTCGACGGCCGCGGGAACTACACCCTCGGCGTCTCGGAGCAGTCGATCTTCCCGGAGATCAACTTCGACCGGATCGAGTTCCAGCAGGGCATGGACATCACCTTCGTGACAACGGCCGACACGGACGAGCAGGGCTACGCGCTGCTCAAGGGGCTCGGAATGCCCTTCGAGAACAAGGACAAGCAGTAAGCACGAGCCATGGCCAAGACCTCTCTGATCGTCAAGTCGCAGCGGAAGCCGAAGTACAAGGTGCGCGGCTACACCCGCTGCATGATGTGCGGGCGCCCGCGCGCCGTTTACAAGAAGTTCCAGATCTGCCGGATCTGTCTCCGCGAGCGTGCGCTCGTTGGCGAGATTCCCGGCATGCGCAAGTCCTCCTGGTAGGGCCCTGGTAGGAGTTCCACGAGGTACCCATCATGATGACCGATCCGATCGCGGACATGCTTACGCGCATCCGCAACGCCAACGCCATTCAACGCAAGCAGGTAACCATGCCCGCTTCGAAGATCCGCGTCGGCATCGCCGACGTTCTCCTCACGGAGGGCTTCATCGAGAAGTACGAGGTAGTCGAGGGCTCGCCGTCCAGCGAGCTCAAGATCCGCCTGAAGTACGGCCCGGATGGCGAGAACGTCATTCGCTCGATCGACCGGGTCAGCAAGCCCGGCTGCCGCATCTACCGCGGCGCCAACGAGCTGCCGCGCGTCCTGCGTGGGCTCGGTGTCTACGTGCTCACCACCCCGCAAGGGGTCATCTCGGATCGCACCGCCCGCAAGGACAATGTGGGTGGCGAAGTTCTCTGCAAGGTCTGTTGAGCCATGTCTCGAGTCGGAAAATCACCCGTTAGCATCCCCGGCGGCGTCACCATCGACGTGGGCGGCACTGGCGACCGCGAGGTCACGGTCAAGGGCCCGGGCGGCACGCTGAAGCTGCCGCTGCGTCCCGAGGTCGAGGTCGAGGTTCAGGGCAAGGAGGCGCTCGTCTCCGTCAACGGATCGGGTGCGTCGCGCCAGGCCCGGGCCTTCCACGGCATGACCCGCGCTCTCCTCAACAACATGGTGGAAGGTGTCACCAAGGGTTGGGAGAAGAAGATGGACATCATCGGCGTCGGTTGGAACGCCAATGCTCAGGGCCCGGGAAAGCTCGTCCTGAACATCGGCTTCTGCCACCCGGTCGACATCACGATGCCCGATGGCGTCACGGTGGAGACCCCGAAGCCGACGCACATCGTCGTCAAGGGCGCCGATCGCCAGGCGGTCGGCCACATCGCCGCCGTCATCCGCGCGGTCCGTCCGCCGGAGCCCTACAAGGGCAAGGGCATTCGCTACGTCGGCGAACACGTCCGCCGCAAGTCCGGCAAGTCCTTCGGTAGCTGAGCGAGTCAGGGAAGAAAGCCATGAGAGCCGTCCTCCAGAAGAACAAGAAGCGCCTCCGCCGCCGTCAGTCCGTCCGTCGGCGCCTGCGGCAGAACTCCACGCTTCCGCGCCTGTGTGTGAAGCGCACGCTGAAGCACATGTCGGCGCAGGTGATCGACGACGCGAAGGGTCACACCGTCGCCGCGGTCACCAGCACCAGCAAGTCGATCGCCGACCAGCTGAACGGCAAGAACAAGTCCGAGCAGGCCGCCATCCTCGGTGCGGAGCTCGCGCGTCGTGCGAAGGAGGCGGGCATCGAGTCCGTCAAGTTCGACCGGGGCGATTCCAAGTACCACGGCCGGGTCAAGGCCTTCGCCGATGCCGCCCGCGAGGGGGGCCTGCGCTTCTAGCGCACGGGGCACCGCGCCCAGCCGCACCAGATCATGAAACACAAGATCGAATACCTGGACACGATGGAAGTCGAAGGCCTCGGTGAGCTCACCGAGACCCTCGTCAAGATCAACCGTTCCGCCGCCGTCGTGAAGGGCGGCCGCCGGTTCTCGTTCTCGGCGCTCTCCATCGTCGGCAACCGCAACAAGGTCGTGGGCTACGGCTTCGGCAAGGCTCGTCAGGTTCCGAACGCGATCGAGAAGGCCGCGAAGGACGGGCGCAAGCACCTCCAGCGCGTCAACGTCGTCGGTGACGGCACGATCCCGCACGAGGTCATCGGCCGCTTCTGCGGCTCGCGACTGCTGATCATGCCTGCTTCGCCGGGTACCGGCATCATCGCCTGTTCCTCGGTCCGCGCCGTCTGCGAGATGGCCGGCATCACGAACATCCTCACCAAGTCCTACGGGTCCACCAACCCGATCAACCTCGTCAAGGCCACGCTCAACGCCCTCGCGCAACTGCGCACCCGCGAAGAGACCAAGGCCCTGCGCGGCGTCGAGATCTAGGCTCGGGCCTACCGAGACCAGCAGCACACGCGCACCAGCACCTCGCGAGAAGAGATAGACATGGACCTCAAAACCGTCTGTAGCAAAGGGACCAAGCACGACAAGGGCCGTCGTATTGGCCGCGGAACCGGTAGCGGCTCCGGCAAGACGAGCGCCCGTGGCCACAAGGGCCAGAAGTCGCGCTCCGGCTACAGCCGCAAGCCCGGCTTCGAGGGTGGCCAGATGCCGATCTACCGTCGTGTTCCGAAGCGTGGCTTCACGAACGCCCGGTTCCGCACCGACTACACGACCGTCAACGTCGAGGCGCTCAACGCGCTCGAGGCGGGGGCGACCGTCGACCTGGCCGCGGTCATCGCGGCTGGCCTGGTGAGCATGAACACGCCGCTGCTGAAGATCCTCGGTAACGGCGAGCTCACCACGAAGCTCACCGTCCGCGCTCAGAAGTTCAGCAAGTCCGCGCAGGAGAAGATCGAGGCCGCTGGCGGCACGGTCGTCGTCCTGGACAAGAACGGCAACGAGGCCACCGCCGAGGGAGCTCAGAACTAGTGGAGCAGTCGTTCCTCAACCTGTTCCGCGTCGAAGAGACGCGGAACAAGATCGTCAACACGGTCCTGCTGCTCCTGGCGTACCGCCTGGGCTTTCAGGTTCCGATCCCCGGAATGAGCCCCGAGTTCCTCTCGAACACGGCGCAGGGCTCCGTTCTGGGCATGATGAGCGCCTTCTCCGGTGGCGCCATCGGTCAGACGACGATCTTCGGGCTGGGGATCATGCCCTACATCTCGGCATCGATCATCTTCTCGATGCTCTCGAAGGTCTCACCGACCATCGAGGCCGTCGCCAAGGAGGGGGCCGCGGGCCAGAAGAAGATCAATCAGTGGACGCGCCTCGCGGTCGTCCCGATCGCCGTTCTGCAGGCCATCTTCGTCTTCACGGGCGTCTTCCTGCAGAGCCCGAACATGGTGGACGAGAGCATGAAGGACAACACCTTCGTGCTGGGCCTCGTCGTGGTGCTCTCGCTACTCGCGGGAGCCCTGATCGTCATGTGGATCGGTGAGCTGATCACCGAGCACGGCGTCGGGAACGGCGCCTCCCTGATCATCATGGCGGGCATCATCTCCGAGATGCCCGGTGCGCTGATCACCATGGCGGGGGACGACAACTTCTGGCAGATGCTGCTCCAGATCCTCGGCATCTGGCTCGTCACCGTCTTCTTCGTCACCTACATCCACAAGGGCGCGCGCCGGGTCCCGATCCAGTACGCGCGCCTCACCCGCGGTCGCCGCGTCTACGGCGGCCAGCGCCACTACCTGCCGCTGAAGGTCAACATGGCGGGCGTCATGCCCATCATCTTCGCCTCGGTGATCTTCGTCATCCCGGGCCTCCTGTTCGCCTGGCTCGACATCGGCTGGCTGCAGCGGATCTTCAACGACAACACCGGCTTCGTGTACGTCTCCCTGTACATCACGCTGGTCTTCGGCTTCTGCTTCTTCTGGAACCGCCTGATGTTCCAGCCGGAGGAGATCGCGGACAACCTGCGCGAGCACGGCTCCTTCATCCCCGGCATTCGTCCGGGCGCGAAGACGGCCGAGTACCTGTCGAACGTGCTGACGCGTATCACGATTGCTGGCGCGGCGTTCCTGGCCATCATCGCGGTGCTGCCGTCCTTCATCACGAAGGGCAGCGCGCTGCCCCTGAGCCTCCAGTACTTCCTCGGCGGCACGTCAGTGCTGATCGTGGTGGGAGTGGCGCTCGAGCTGGTGGATCGCCTGCAATCGCAGATGGTCATGAAGGCCTACGACAGTCAGTCCCAGGCCGCGTCCGGCCCCGGTTGGACGAAGAAGGAGCGCGCATGACGTCCGGATCGGGAAACAACGGGCGGGTGATCCTCCTGCTCGGCCCCCCCGGCGCCGGGAAAGGGACCCAAGCGGTGCGCCTGGCGGCGGACAGCGGGGTTCCTCACATCTCCACGGGAGACCTCTTCCGGGCGAACCTGAAGCAGGGCACGGAGCTCGGCGGGCGCGCCAAGTCGTACATGGAGTCGGGTGAGCTGGTCCCGGACGAGCTGGTCCTCGAGATGCTCTTCGATCGCGTCGCTCAGCCGGACTGCTCCGGTGGCTACCTGCTCGACGGCTTCCCCCGGACCCTGCCGCAAGCCAAGGCGCTGACCCAAGCCCTCGGCGACCAGCCCTACGTCGCCCTCCAGCTGGACGTCGCCGACGAGCTGCTGGTCGCTCGCGCGGGCGGGCGCCTGCTCTGTCGCGACTGCACGAACATCCACCACGCCGAGTTCTCGCCCCCGAAGGTCGAGAACGTGTGCGACGCCTGCGGCGGCGAACTCTATCGACGCGCGGACGACGAGCCGGACGTGGTGAAGAAGCGCCTCGCCGTGTACCACGACGAGACGAAGCCCATGATCGATTACTACGACGAGCTCGGCTCGCTCCAGGTTGTCGACGGCAGCCGTAGCCCCGATGAGGTCTTCTCCGACCTCGAGAGCAAGCTCAGCGGAGTGAAGGGCTGATGGCCAAGGAAGAGCCGATCATCGTGGAAGCTGTGGTGGAGGAGGCCCTCCCCAACGCACGCTTCCGCGCCCGACTCGAGTCGGGACATGAGATCCTCGCACACGTCAGCGGCAAGATGCGGATGCACTACATCCGGATCATGGCCGGGGACAAGATCACGGTTGAGATGTCGCCCTACGACCTGACCAAGGGTCGAATCGTTTCGCGCGGCGATCGCCGCTACCGACGGAGACGTAGAAGATGAAAGTTCGAAGCAGCGTTCGTCGCATGTGCTCCAGCTGCAAGCTGGTGCGCCGCCGCGGCGTCCTACGAGTCATTTGCAGCGCGGATCCGCGCCACAAACAGCGCCAGGGCAAGTAGCCCCGGCCTAGTTACGAATACACACGGGCCGAGAAGAGCCAGTCACGAGTCCATTCAGGAGCTGAGAGTATGCCCCGCGTAGTCGGCGTAGACATCCCGAACAACAAGCGCCTCGAGATCGCGCTGACCTACATCTTTGGTGTGGGGCAGACGCGCTCGAAGGAGATCACCGAAGCTCTGAAGCTGGATCCGGGCATGCAGGCCCGTGACCTGACGGAAGAGCAGATCACCACGCTCGCCACTCACATCTCGAAGACCTACGAGGTCGAGGGTGACCTGCGCCGCAGCAAAGCGGCCGCGATCTCTCGTCTCCGTGACATCGGGAGCTACCGCGGGCTGCGCCACCGCCGCGGACTCCCGGTCCGTGGTCAGCGAACCCGTACGAACGCCCGCTCTCGCAAGGGCCCCAAGAAGACCGTCGCCGGCAAGAAGTCGGTGAAGGGCATGAAGTAGAGCACTGGCTCGCGCGGCACCTTCTTGCCGCGTGAACCGCCTACGCCCAGAACCGACCAATCGAATAGCGAACCATGGCCAAGTCGACCAAGCGCAAGCCGAAGAAGAACGTCTCCAAAGGAGTCGCTCACATCAAGGCGAGCTTCAACAACACCATCATCACGATCACCGACCCGACCGGTTCCGCGGTTTCCGCGGGCTCCGCCGGTGGGGTGGGCTTCAAGGGCACTCGAAAGAGCACGCCCTTCGCCGCCCAGCGCGCCGCCGATGTCGCCGCCCACGCGGCCATGCGTCACGGCATGCGCGAGGTCGATGTTCGTGTCAAGGGCGCCGGATCGGGCCGCGAGTCCGCCATCCGCGCGCTGAACAACGCCGGCCTCAAGATCATCTCGATCGAGGACGTCACGCCCCTCCCGCACAACGGCTGCCGCGCCAGCAAGCGTCGCCGCGTCTAAAGGCCCGGCCGGCCGATCACCAAAGAGACTCTGAGTTCAAATGGCTCGATACACTGGTAACAAGTGCAAGCTCTGCCGTCGGGAGGGGATGAAGCTCTTCCTGAAGGGACAGCGTTGCTTCGCCGACAAATGCGCGCTCGCCCGTCGGGACTACCCGCCGGGAGTTCACGCGCAGAAGCGGACGAAGGTCACCGAGTACGGTGTCCGCCTCCGCGAGAAGCAGAAGCTGAAGCGCATCTACGGCGTCTTGGAGAAGCAGTTCACCCTGTACTTCAAGGAAGCCGAGCGTCTCAAGGGCAACACGGGTGAGAACCTGCTGATGCTCCTCGAGCGTCGACTGGACAACGTGGTCCTGGCCAGCGGCTTCGCCCTGTCCCGCAACCATGCTCGACAGTTGATCAACCACGGTCACTTCCGCGTGAACGGTCGTCGCGTCAGCATCCCGTCCTACCAGGTCCGCCCTGGTGACGAGGTGAAGCCCGGCGAGAAAGAGAACACGAAGAAGATCGTCACGGAGGCCGTCGAGGTCAACAAGTCCCAGCCGGTCCCCGCGTGGATCGACGCGAGTCACGACACGCTGACCTCGAAGGTCACCGGTGTGCCGACGCGTACGGACGTGCCGCACCCGATCCAGGAGCAGCTGATCATCGAGCTCTGCTCGAAGTAAGGCTGATCCTCGAGCACAGCTCGAACCAGACCCTGATTCCGGGGCCGCGCGACGCGCCCCGGAGCCTTTCACTCATCGTCGAACCATGAATGCCTCCGGCGAGGCGAACACACCCCGCCGGACGCTCCCCGACAACGAGCCTGCAGCCCGACAACCGCGAGGCGCGAGCTCATCACCCACGCATAGAAGACATGAGGATTCGCTGGCGTAACCTGGAGCTTCCCTCCCGGGTGGCACCCGACACCGAGACAATGACCTCGGAGTACGGAAGCTTCGTGATCGAGCCGTTCGAACGCGGTTTCGGTCACACGATCGGTAACGGTCTGCGGCGCGTCCTGCTGTCGTCGATCGAAGGCTCTGCGATCACTGCTGTCCGCATCACGGGCGCTTCGCACGAGTTCGATTCCCTCGACGGCGTCTACGAGGACGTCACCGACATCATCCTGAACCTCAAGCGGCTCAGGATTCAGTACGACGGTGAGGGCGAGATCAAGTGCCGCATCCACAAGACGACCAAGGGTGAAGTCACCGGTGCGGACGTTCAGTGCGAAGGCGGTGCGACGGTCGCGAACAAGGACCTGCACATCGCCACTCTGACCCTGGACACCGAGTTCGAGGTCGAGCTGGACGTCAAGCGGGGCCGGGGCTACGTGGCCTCCGAGGAGAACCACGACACCTCCCAGCCGCTCGGGACGATCCCGGTCGACTCGATCTACTCGCCGGTCCACCGTGTGCGCTACTCGATCGAGGCGACGCGCGTTGGCAAGCTGACGAACTACGACCGCCTGGTCCTCGAGATCTGGACCGACGGCACCGTCACGCCCGAGCTCGCGCTCGTCGAGGCGGCCAAGGTCTACCGGCGCCACCTGAACGCGTTCGTGCTGTACGACTCGCAGGACGAAGAGGAGTACGTCACTGGCGATCCCTCGGTGTCCGAGTTCAACCAGGCCAACCGCGAGACCTCGGAGCTGACCAAGGTGCTCTCGGTGCCGCTCACGGACCTCGAGCTCTCGGTGCGTGCCCGCAACTGCCTCGACGGGGCGAACCTGCGGACGCTGCACGACCTCGTCTCGCTCTCCGAGAACGAAGTGATCAACCTCAAGAACCTCGGCAAGACCTCCTTGACCGAGATCAAGAACAAGCTGGCCGAGCGCGGACTGAGCCTCGGCATGACCGTCTGAACCCTCGGACGATCAGCCACCAGACCCACGCGGCCAACGCCCAGATCGGGAACCAGGAACGATGAGACACAGAGTAGCAGGTGCAAAGCTCGGCCGGACGGCGAGCCACAGGACGGCGATGATGCGCAACATGGCGTCGTCGATCATCGAACACGAGCGCGTCACGACGACCCTCGTGAAGGCCAAGGCGATCCGCCCCTTCGTCGAGAAGCTGGTGACGCTCTCGAAGAAGGACAGCGTCCACAACCGCCGCCGCGCGTTTGCGCTGCTGCGGAACAAGGAGGCGGTCACGAAGCTCTTCACGGTTCTCGGCCCGCGCTTCGAGTCGCGCCCCGGCGGCTACACGCGCATCCTCAAGCTCTCGAAGCCGCGTCTCGGTGACGCCGCCGAGCGGGGCATGATCGAGTTCGTCGAGCGGACCATGACGGTCGAGCTCGCGGACGACGACGAGTAGAGCCAGGGGCCGGAGCGGGGTAGACCCGCTCCGATCGACCGAACTGGACAGGGGCCCGGCGCGCCAGCATGGCGCGCCGGGCCCTTGCTCCATGCTGGTGGAGGGCATTCGCCATGTGCGCGCGGCGAGTGGGCGGTTGGCGCGCGTAGCCACCCGTGCGCACGCTTGTCCGCGTTCTAGACCCGCGCCATGTGCACGCGGCCCTGGCCGAGCACGCGGTGCACCTCGATCGCGAGGTCGTTCGTGATCGCCACGGAGAACCCCGTTCCGGCGCGCACGCGGCGGCTGGAGCCGTCCGAGCCGGTCACCTGGAAGAAGAGCGGTTGCTTGCCGCGGTGCTCCTCCAGCGCGCTGCGCAGCTCCGGCAGGAGTCCGACGTCCTCGGGCGTGACGTTGACCATCAGGCCGCCCTGAAAGCGAGCGAGGGCCTCGTCGAGCGTCATGACCTCGTCGAGGATCATCGCCGGCTCCTCGCTGCCCTCCTCGACCTTGCCGCGGATGACGGCGACGGCGCCCTCCTCGAGGCGTTCCTTGACTTCCTCGAACGTTCGCGGGAAGACCGTGACGTTGACGCTGCCGCGCAGGTCCTCGAGGCGGAAGCGCGCCATCTTCTGGCCGGCCATGCGGCCCGACTTAACGATGGCCTCGGAGTAGCCCATGATCATGCCGGCAAGGCTCACGTTGCTCGAGCCGCCCATGGACGCGATCTGGTCGGTGCCGCCGCTGGACAGCATGGAGATCAGTCCGGCGCGCTCCTCGAGCGGGTGCCCCGAGAGGTAGAAGCCGAGGACCTCGAACTCCGCGCGTAGCGTCTCGGCCTTGTCCCAGGCGTTCGCGTCGTCGATGCCGTCGGAGACGACCTCCTCGACGGCGGCGGGGGCGCCGCCTCCGAAGAGCGAGCCCTGGCCTGAGCGGCGGTCCGCGGCGGCGCGGTTGCCCTCTGCGAAGGCGGACTCGAGCGCGGCGAGCACGGCGCCGCGGTTGTGTCCCTGCGGGTCGAAGGCGCCGGACTTGATCAGCGCTTCCATCGCGCCCTTGCCGATGTCGGACGGGGGGACGTGCTCGCACAGGTTGTGGAGCGTGGGCGGCTTGCCCTCGGCCAGCAGCTCGTCGCGGCCGACGAGCAGCGCCTCCATGGCCTTCTGACCGGTGCCCTTCACTGCGCCGAAGCCGAAGCGCAACGCCCCGTCCTCGACCTCGAACTCCCAGGCGGACTTCTCCATGTCGGGCAGGAGCACGTTGATGCCCGCGTGGCGAGCGTCGTCCATGAGCTCCTTGACCTTGTCGGAGTCGCCCATCTCGCAGGACAGGTTGCCCGCGAGGAAGCACTCGCGGAAGTGCGCCTTGAGGTACGCCGTCTGGTAGGTGACCAGCGCGTAGGCCGTCGAGTGCGACTTGTTGAAGCCGTAGCCCCCGAACTTGACGATGTTGTCCCAGGTCTCCTTGGCGACGCCCGGGTCGCAGCCGCTCTCCTTGGCGCCCGCCAGGAACTGCGCCGAGAACTTCTGCATGATCTCGGGCTTCTTCTTGCCCATGGCCTTGCGCAGGTTATCCGCCTCGTTCAGCGAGAAGTTGG
>CAYGST010000060.1:0-10856 GCA_964352415.1 uncultured Planctomycetaceae bacterium
GCCGGGTTCCCGGGAGCCGAGATTCGGTCGGCGACGATCAGAGGACCGACCTGGGAGCCGAGGGCATCAGAGGTCGTGGTCCGCGCGGGTGGTCAGCCACCAGGCGCTCCAGCGCTCCGTGGCGCTCGACGCCTCGGTGACGTCCTCGGACTCCTCGGGCCACCAGCGACGCCAGCCGATCGGACCGAAGCCGTCGCCCGCCGTCGCGGCGACCGCCGTGGCGTCCGTCCCGCCGAGCTGGGCCTGGATCTCGAGCAGTCGCGACTCCACCGCCTGTTGCACCGCGGGGTCCTCGTCCTCGAGGCGGGCGATCAGCGCGGGGACGATCTCTTCGAGCGTGCCGCGAGTGCGCAGGCTGATGCGGCCCTCGTCGCGGCGCACGACGAGCGTGGCGTCGCGCGTCGGGTCGGACCGCGCGGGCAGCGGCGGAGGCGTGTCGTTGCGCGTGAGCTGACGGACCCACTCGTCGTCCTCGGGCGGTGCTTCGATGGGAGCGGGTTCGCGCTCGAGGTTCGAGACGGCGTCGCCCCAGGCGGCGAGGCTCGCGCCGACCGTCGCGAGCGTGCCCTCGAAGGAGCGGTCGCGCACGAACACCTCGACGGGGCGCTCGACCTCGACCTCGCGCAGGACCTCGCGATCGACGTACTCGACCTCGACGACCGTTCGCTCGCGCCACTCGACGACGACCTCGGGTTCGGGGATCGGGCCGGGGACCAGGACCTCACGGACCTCGGTGCGCACGACCTCGCGGATCTCGGGTTCGGCCGGGACGGCGTCACGCGCGTACGCGCCGAACAGCGCGGCTCCGAGCAGCACCGCGGCGGCGTGCGACGCGACGCGTCGCCAGCTGCGTGTGGAGGTGGAGGTCGCCGCCGGCGCCGCGGACAGCGCGGCGCCGACGACGGCATCGACGTAGCCCGCCTCGAGGGGCGGAACGCCGAGGCTCTGCAGGGCACCGGTCGCCTGCTGGAACTCGCTCCACTCGCGCGCGCAATTCGCGCACGTGGAGAGGTGCGCGTCGAAGCGCGCGCGCGCGCGGTCGTCGAGCGCGCCGTCCAGGCGATCGGAGAGCAGGGGCAGGAGGTCGTCGCAGTTCATGGTCATCCTCGCGTGCGACCGGTGGCGCCGGCGCTCGTGGACTGGAGGTAGGCGTCGCGGAAGGCGGCGCGCCCGCGATGCACGCGGGACTTCGATGTGCCGATCGAGCAGCCGAGGCTCTCGGCGGCCTCTTCGTAGCCGAGCCCCAGCACGTCCACGAGGTGCACCGCGCTGCGGAACGGCTCGGGGACGCGGGCCAGCGCCACCTCGATCGCCTCGCGCTCCTCCTCGATCCGGCTCGGGTCGGGCCTCTCGGAGGGCGGGTCGAGCTCGAGGCCATCCTCGAGCAGGTGGAGCGCCCGGCGCCCGCCGCGGCGCTGGGCATCGCGAACGTGGTTGCAGGCGATGGCGAAGAGCCAGGGCCGAAAGCGCCGGTCGGCCTGGAAACCCGGCAGGCCGCGGTGGACCTTGATCCAGACCTCCTGGGCGAGGTCGCGCGCCAGGTGGTGGTCCTGGACCGAGCGCTCCACCGAGGCCAGCACGCGGGCGCCGTAGCGCTCGACGAGGGCCGCGAGGGCGCCGCGGGAGCCGCCTGCGGCCTCGGCGGCCAGGGCTTCATCGCTCGCGGAGGTGGGGGATCCAGGGGGCGTCTGCAAGGCGTCGTGGGTTCCGGGGAGTACGGATCCGCCAGGCCCGGAGTTCCCGGAATCTCCCGCTCTTCCCGCCGCGGGGCCTGGGCCGCTGGCCGAGAGCGGGTGGATCTCAGGCCAGGTCCCGAATCGGTCGATCCGAGGCGTGGAACGCTCCCGTCCACCCCGAACCGAACCCTCGCACCCTCCGCTCATGGCCTGGATCGACTCGCTCTTCCAACGGATGTCCGACATCGAGGCATCCGACCTGCACATGACCTCCGGCCGCAAGCCGATGTTCCGCCTCCACGGCGACATGGTCAGCATCGACGACTGCGCGGAGCTGATGCCGGAGCAGATGCGGCAGGTGCTCTACGAGATCACGCCGAAGTCGTTCCAGAAGTCCTTCGAGGAGACGGGCGATGCGGACTTCGCCTACGAGATCCCCGGGACGGCGCGCTACCGCTGCAACCTGTTCATGGACAACCGGGGGCCCGGCGCGGTCTTCCGCTTGATCCCCGCCGAGGTGCTGACGGCCGAACAGCTGAGCCTGCCGAAGGCCGTGCTCGACCTGTGCTTCCTCTCGAAGGGGCTCGTGGTCGTTACGGGGCCGACGGGTAGCGGCAAGTCGACGACGCTCGCCGCGATGGTCGACCACATCAACAAGAACCGAACCGACCACATCATCACGATCGAGGACCCGATCGAGTTCCTGCACAAGGATCAGAAGTGTCTGATCAATCAGCGCGAGGTGGGCAAGCACACGGAGGGCTTCAAGAAGGCTCTGCGCGCCGCGCTGCGTGAGGACCCCGACATCATCCTCGTCGGTGAGATGCGCGACCTCGAGACGATCGAGATCGCCATCGAGACGGCCGAGACGGGCCACCTCGTGTTCGGCACGCTGCACACGACCACCGCGCCGTCGACCGTCGACCGCGTGATCGACCAGTTCCCCGCCGACCGCCAGGCGCAGATCCGCACGATGCTCTCGTCCTCGCTCAAGGGCGTGATCGCGCAGACGCTCTGCAAGAAGACCGGCGGGGGTCGCCTCGCGGCGCTGGAGATCCTGATCTCGAACGCCGCCGTCTCCTCGCAGATCCGCGAGGGGAAGACGCACCAGATCGTCAACGCGATGCAGACCGGCGGCAAGCAGGGCATGAAGCTGCTCAACGACTCGCTGTTCGAGCTCGTCTCGAAGGGTCTCGTCGATCCGACGGAGGCGTACATGAAGGCCGTCGACAAGGACGCGCTGATGAGCACCTACCAGAACGCCGGCATCCAGGTGGACTTCAGCACGCTAGCGGGCGACCCCGGCTCGCCGGCGCCGTCCGCTCCGACCTCGGCTCCGGCCGTGTCGACCGCTCCTGGCGCGGCGTCGCAAGCGCAGCCTCAGGCCACGCCCGAGCCGCGTGCACCTCTCCCGAAGGACGACGGCCCGGCTGCGGACGGCGGCGGCTCCGCCGACCCATTCGAAGCGTTCAAGAAGAAGCGCAGCTGAGCCTGCGAGGCGCCGCTGCGTGCGGCGAACAGAACGACGAGCGCGCGCGCCCCGCCAGGGGGGCGCGCGCTCGCGCGTGGGTGTCCGCCGCAGTGTCTCTCTCGCGCGCTGCTCCGAGCACGTCAGGGCCCGCAGCGCCGCGCTCCTGCGACCGGGTAGGCTGGGGGGACGTTCCACGGGAGCGATCGACCCCATGCTGATTCAGGACGACCACACGCTCCGCACCTCCGGTCGCGGCACCTACGACCTGACCGCGGAGATCGACGATCGACTTCGAGCTGCGGGTGTCGTCGACGGCCTGTGCACGGTGTTCGTGCACCACACGAGCGCTTCGCTGATCGTCTGCGAGAACGCCGACCCGGAGGTGCGTCGCGATCTCGAGCGCTGGCTCTCGCGTGCAATCCCCGATGGCGACCGCCTGTTTCGCCACACGGCCGAGGGGCCCGATGACATGCCAGCGCATGTGCGCTCGACGTTGACGGCGACCTCGCTCTCGATTCCCGTAACCCGCGGTCGTCTCGACCTCGGCACGTGGCAGAGCGTCTACCTCTACGAGCACCGGACGGCGGCGCATGCCCGCCGCATCAGCCTGACGGTCGTCGGCTGAGGCCCGCGGCTGCTCGTGAACGCGCGCGGCCGCGCCGCTCCGAAGTGGAGCGACGCGGCCGTTGCTGCGAACGTGCGCTGCGCCTACTGCCAGACGACCTCGACCCCGTTCGTCGTGTTCGAGCCCTGGCTGCACGGACCCGTGTTGTCACGGAACCAGTATTGGTAGTAGCGCGTGTCGCCGGGGCTCGTCGAGCCCGCGACGGAGATGACCACGCTCGAGGAGGCCGCGCCGCTGCCGTCCGCGAAGACGGTCTCGAGGCGCTGGATCCCGCCGGTGACGCACAGCAGACCGTCGCTCAGGAACGTCGGCGTGGCGAGCGCGAGGTTCCCCTGGAAGAACACGCCGGGGACGCCCGCGGGGCACTGTGAGGCGTTGAGCACGAGCGTGTCGCTGCCGACCGTCGGGTCGCCGGTCGCGCCGAGGACGCCGCCGGGGCCGGCGCTGTTCGCGCAGCCTTCACCGGTCGAGCCGTTGTTGCCGCAGGGGCAGGGGACCTGGCTCCCGTCGCCGAAGCAGAACGCGCCGGGCGCCGAGACGTTGGGAGCCTGCAGGCGCAGGAAGGCGTCCGGCGTGCTGAAGCCCGAGTCGTCGAGGTCGTTGCCCATGCCGTCGTTCAGGCGGCCGATGAAGTACACCATCCCGCTGTCCGTGATGGCGAGGTCGTTCGGTGCGAAGGCCGAGGAGGTCGCGGTCCCGTCGCCGAGGAACACGCCGTCGTCGAAGGCGCCGTTGCCGTCGAGGTCGATCGGGTCGCCCTCGCGAGCGATGACGACTCCGTTGACGACCAGGACCTCGTCCTTGGCGTCGTCGACCTCGTCGGTTCCAGCGATCATGGCCCAGTCGCCGTTCGCGTTGACGGCGCAGGCCGCGAACGTCTCGTTGTAGGCCTCGACCCCGCCCTCGACCGGGTCTCCGGTCTTGGCGATCAAGTTGCCGTTCAGGACGAGCCAGTCGTCGTTGGCCGGGTCGTCGCCGCGCGAGATCCAGTCGCCGCTGGCGGCCATCTGCGTCTGGAAGACGGCATCGAGCGTCGGCCCGCCGGCCCCGATGACCTGGCCCTCGCGCAGCACGACCTGGTTGTTCACGGTGAGGACGTCGTCGTTGGTCGCGGCGTCGGTGTCACCCTGGATGTAGTACGCGCTGCCGTCGGGCGTGCCGCCGGCGTCGCCGATGTCCATGCCGTCCCACTGCTCGGGGCCCGCGCCGACGACGGAGGCGCCGGTCTGCAGGAAGCCCATGTCGTCGTAGAGGAACGCCGGGTAGTTGAAGGAGGAGCAGTTCTGGATCGGCGTGACGAGGTAGCCGAGGCGACCGTCGTCCAGCAGGAACACGCCGGAGACGGAGTTGCCGAGCGCTTCGTCGCCAGCGCTCGTCGGCGGCGTGTCGGTCAGACCCATCAGCGGGTCGCCCTCTCGCAGGACGATCGTCCAGTTGCCCGCGGTGTCGCGCTTGAGGAGCCGTTCGCGCATCCCCGTCGCGGGACCCTTCGAGCGCCCGCTCATGCCGATGTTGCCGGCGGTGTCGAAGGAGACCGGACGCCCGGAGTCGAAGAAGTCCCACAGCGCGCCCGGGACGTCACCGGGGATCGGCTGCCCTTCTTGGGCCAGGTTGGTCGCGCTCTGCGGATCGCCGGCGGAGTCGCCGAGGACGAGAATCGTCTCGAGGTCCGAACCGAGCCGGGTGCGGCCCTTCAAGGCCCAGGCCGAGCCATCGTGGCTGACCGAGAAGTCCTCGAGGGCCCGCCACTTCGTGGGCGCCGGCAGGCCCATCAGGTCGAGGGTCCCCGGGATGTCCGAGGTCGAGCTCGCGTCGATCTTCGTGTACAGCACTTCGATCCCCTGGGCCTGGGCCGAGGTGGATGCGCTGATGGCGAAGGCGAACGCGGCGAGGGGTGTGAGCGGGGCGAGTCGAGTCTTGGAGTGCGTCATCGGAACCTCTTGCATGGGCGCGTGCGGGATGCACGCGAAGGGTTCCGAGTCTACCGCCCGCCCGCGAGCCCGGGGGAGGGGGCCTGGGCACATCCCGTTCGAGTCCTGTCTCGTTCCTGTCAGGCTCTCAAGCGTCCGGCTCCAGGCCCTCGGCGACGCGGCGCTCGACCGGCCGCAGGGTGGTGTGCATCACCACGCTGGCGGCGAGGTAGAACCCGATCGTGGTGTACATCAGGATTCCGTAGTCGTCCCCGGTGGCGTCGAGCACGGCGCCGCCGATGAGCGGGCCGATGACCCAGCCGACGCCCCACAGGCTCAGCAGCATCGCGTTCTGGAACTCCCGCAGCGGCGCCGGCGAGGCCTCCATCAGGAAGGTCTTGAGCACGGGATGGGATGCGTTCATGAACGCCGTGCGCAGCAGGTAGGCGCCGGCCGCGAGCCACGCGACCTCGGCGCCGGCGAGCATGAAGAAGAAGGGGATCGAGGCGAGCTGGACGGCCATCATCGCGCGCACCGGGCCGAGCGTTGTCATCAAGAAGGGCCCGGAGAGGAACCCCAGCGCCATGAGCACCTGCCCGCCGCCGAACAGGTAACCGACCTCGTCCGAGCTGAACTCGAAGCGCTCGGTGAAGTACAGCGACATGAACGGGATCGTCATGCCGGACCCCAGCGAGATGAGCAGCTGCGGCGCGACGAAGCGCAGCACGAGCTCCTTGTGCTTGCGGAGCGTCGGCCACAGCGGGGCGTGGTGCTCGGGCGGACGCTTGGTCTCCTCGATCCGGCGGTAGACCATCGCCGCGAGCGCGGGGAACGCGCCGGCGGTGCACAGCGCCCACGCGTGCCCGCGGATGTCGTCCCCGAGTACGGTGCTCAGCCGTAAGGCGAGCCAGCCGGCGAAGACGGCTCCGAACACCGATGCCAGCATGCGCGCCGACTCGACGACGCTGAACAGCAGCGTGCGGCCCTCGCGCTCCGAGTGGCGGTAGAGGAACGGGGCTCCCGCCGTGAAGTGCAGCGACCAGGCGAAGCCCGCGACGAGGTTGACCAGGAACAGCCAGCCCTGGCCCGGGACCCACGGCAGGATCGCGTACAGGACTCCTGTGAGCACGGCCGCGGCCGAGAGGACGTTGCGGGTCGAGAAACGCGCCAGCAGAACGGCGGCGGGTGCGGCGGCGAGGACCTGCCCCCACGGTTGCCCCGAAGCGACGAAGCCGACCTCGCTCTTCGAGAGCCCGAGCTTGTCGAGGTAGATGGCGAGCAGCGTGAACGGAAACGTGAAGCTGATGCCCATCACGCACGAGCCGATCAGGTAGCGCCGAGCGTCCGGGTGGAGCTGGAGTCCGCCGGTGAGGGCGGGCCGCTTGGCCGGCGGCACCGGACTCTCCTCGGCGCTCCCCGAGGCGCGCCGAGGGGTTTCGGTCGGCGTGGCCTGGGTGGATTCGAGGGGACGCTTCATGGGCGGGGGGAGCCTACCGCCGAAGGACCGACCGGGCCGAGGTCCTTCGGCGAACTGGCAGGTTCGGTTCCCGCAAACCTCGGCAAGAAGCAGAGCGGGCCGGGAGCGTCTCCGCTCCCGGCCCTTCGCGGCTCCCAGCGGCCTCAGCCGAAGTCACTCGCGAGCAGCGATCGATCAGTGCCCGTCCGTCGCGTCCTCGATGGCGTCCCCGGCTTCTTCGGCAGCGTCCTCGACGGCGTCGACGCCATCGTTCACGGCGTCCTCGGCATCGTCGATGACGTTCTCGACGGCATCGCCAGCCTCGTCAGCGTTGGCCTCCGCCTTGTCCTCGGTGCAGGAGACGAACAGGAGCGAGGCGAGCAAGAAGGGGAGGAGCTTGATGGGGTTCTTCATGGCGAATCTGAGTGGTTGCGGGTTGCGGTAGGTTCGGGAGGGTAGTGGCAATGGCGCGGCGCCGATCAGCCGACCTTGCGGTTCTTGGTGATGAGGCCGAGCACGGCGACGAACAGCGCGGAGCCGATGATGGACCAGACGACTGGAAAGCTCTTCGAGTCGATGTCCACCTCGAGCAGGGTGGGCATATCGAACGCGTCGGCCAGGTAGCGGCCGATCAGGGCGCCGATGAAGCCGAGCGCGATGGAGACCAGGCAGCCGCCGCGGGATCCGCCGGCGAGGGCTTGGCCGAGGGAGCCGCAGATGGCGGCGATGACGAGCAAGAGGAGGAGTTCGATGGGATTCAAGACGGACCTCGTGCGAGAGGACTACGGGGCGTGCAAGAGTGAGAGGAACGGCGCATGGGTGCCGCGCCCGCGTTCGCGCTACTTGCTCAAGAGCCCCGCGAGGTCGTCGGCGTGCTCCTCCTCGACGGCGAGGATGTCCTCGAGCATGCGTCGCGTGGTCGGGTCCTTCTCGCCGAGAAAGCGGATCATCTCGCCGTAGGACTGAATCGCGATGCGCTCCGCGACCAGGTCCTCGCGCAGCATCTCCTCGAGCTTCGTCGACTCGTCGTATTCGGCGTGGCTACGCGGTGCGAGCGTCTCCGGGTTGAGGTCCGGCTGTCCGCCGAGCTGCACGATGCGCTGCGCGAGGCGGTCGGCGTGACCCTGCTCCTGGGTCGCGTGCTCGAGGAACTCGGCGGCCGCGGTTTCCGCGTTGAGGCCCACCGCCATGTAGTAGTGGCGCTTGTAGCGCAGCACGCAGACGAGCTCGGTCGCGAGGGCAGTGTTCAAGAGCTCGATCACCACGGTGGCGTCGGCGCCGTAGCTCTCGGTCAGTGCGCCACGCTCCATGTGCTGGCGGGCGCGTTCGCGGAGGGTCTTGACGTCGGTGAGGAAGGGTTGGGTCTGGGGCTCGGTCACGGGGAGTTCCTTGGCTGAGGACTTGTTGGGATGCGGGGCAGCGGCGTTCGACCCCGGCGTGGGGCCCGGGCTCCGACCCGCGCTGGGGACCCTCCCTCTCCAAGTGCCGTGCCAGGCTGTTCCAAGGAGCTCCTAAGCCAATGCCAGGGAACGGCTTGCACTGAACCGAAGCCTGCCTGGGCGAGGCCGCTCCGGGTGTGGATCGGGTGCGGGTGCCCGGTCGCTTTCGGGTTCTGTGGCCCGGTGTGGGCCGGGAGGGCGGCCGCTACCGGACGCGCGCGACCAGGCCCGGCCGGTCTCCAGCCGTGCTCCGCCGCAACGCAAGGCGGGCCGGGAGCGTCTCCGCTCCCGGCCCGCCGGTTCGCTAGCGCGTCGCCGCGCGTCAGCCCTTGCTCTTGATCGTCTCGGGCTCGGGCTCCGGCGGCGCGTTGGTGCCACGGGGCTCGAAGGCGAGGCTCTCCTTGTCGGGGGCGGCGACGACGCCGAGCACCGAGTGCGCCTCGTAGTCGGCGCGCAGGATCTGCTCGGCGAGCGGGTCCTCGATGTAGCGCTCGATCGCACGGCGCAGCGGGCGCGCGCCGTAGTCCTCGTTGAAGCCCTGTGCGATCAGGAAGTCGATCGCCGACTGGTCGAGCTCGAGGGTGATCTCGCGCTCGAGGAGACGCTGACGCACACCCTGCAGCTGGATGTGAACGATGCGCTTCAGGTCGTCGTGGGTGAGCGGGTTGAAGACAACCAGCTCGTCCAGACGGTTGAGGAACTCGGGGCGGAAGTGACGCTCCACCTCGATCATGACGTCGGAGCGCATCCGCTTCTTGCGATCCTCGACGCTGGCCTCCGTGTCCTTCGAGACGCGGTCGAAGCCCAGGCGCGAGCCGGCCTTCATCTGCTGCGAACCGAGGTTCGAGGTCATGATCAGGATCACGTTGCGGAAGTCGACGTGACGACCGAACGAGTCGGTCAGGCGACCCTCTTCCATGATCTGCAGGAGCATGTTGAAGACGTCCGGGTGCGCCTTCTCGATCTCGTCGAGCAGCACGACCGAGTAGGGGCGGCGGCGCACCTTCTCCGTCAGCTGACCGCCCTCCTCGTAGCCGACGTACCCGGGGGGGGCGCCGACGAGGCGGGAGGCGTTGTGCTTCTCCATGTACTCGCTCATATCCATGGTGATGACGGCGTCTTCGTTACCGAACATGAAGTTCGCGAGCTGCTTGCACAGGTACGTCTTGCCGACGCCCGAAGGGCCGAGGAACAGGAACGAACCCGTGGGGCGGCGCGGATCCTTGAGGCCCGAGCGCGAGCGGCGGATCGAACGAGCGATGGCTTTGATGGCGTCGTCCTGGTGGATGACGACCTCCGCGAGCTCGTCCTCCATCTTGAGCAGACGCTCGGCTTCGGCCTTCTCGAGCCGGGTCAGCGGGATGCCGGTCATCTTGGAGACGGTCTCCGCGATGATCTCGGCGTCGACCTCGCCGACGGACTCGGAGCTGGCCTGTTGCTGGCGCCACTCGTTCTGGATCTGCTCCTTCTCCTTCTTCTTCTGGTAGGCCTCGTCGCGGAGCTTCGCGGCCTTCTCGAAGTCCTGCTCCGTGACGGCCTCGTCCTTGTTGCGCTCGAGGCTCTCGATCTCGGAGACGAGGTCACGCATGTCCGGCGGCGGCACCATCGACTTGATGCGAACGCGCGCGCCGGCCTCGTCGATCACGTCGATCGCCTTGTCCGGGAGGAAGCGGTTGTTGATGTAGCGCGTCGACAGGTCCACCGCGGCCTCGAGGGCCTCCTCGGTGTAGTTGACGCGGTGGTGCGCCTCGTAGCGGTCGCGCAGACCCTTGAGGATCTCGAGCGCCTGCTCGGGGGTCGGAGGCTCGACGTTGACCGACTGGAAGCGACGCTCGAGCGCGCCGTCCTTCTCGATGTGCTTGCGGTACTCGTCGAGCGTGGTGGCTCCTATGCACTGGATCTCCCCGCGCGAGAGCGCGGGCTTCAGCACGTTGGAGGCGTCGATCGCGCCCTCGGCGCCGCCGGCGCCGACCAGCGTGTGGAGCTCGACGATGAACAGGATGACATCGCCGACGCGGCGCACCTCGGTCATCACGGCCTTGATGCGCTCTTCGAACTGACCGCGGTACTTCGTACCTGCGACCATCAGGGCCAGGTCGAGGACGACGATGCGCTTGCCGCGCAGGATCTCCGGGACCTCACTGTTGATGATCAGCTGCGCGAGACCTTCGACGATGGCGGTCTTGCCGACGCCGGGCTCACCGAGCAACACGGGGTTGTTCTTGGTGCGTCGCGCGAGGATCTGCGTCACGCGCTCGATCTCGTGCTCACGTCCGATG
>CAYGST010000060.1:10866-12682 GCA_964352415.1 uncultured Planctomycetaceae bacterium
TCCTCGAGCTTGACGCCGAGGTTCATCAGGACCTGGGCAGCGATGCCCTCGTTCTCCTTGATGAGGCCGAGGAGGATGTGCTCGGTACCGATGTAGTTGTGACCCAGGTTGGAGGCCTCCTCGAGGGAGAGCTCCAGCACCTTCTTGGCCTTCGGCGTGAAGGGCAGCTGGCCCATCGTGACCATGGAAGGCCCGGTCTTGACGATCTTCTCGACCTCGATCCGGATCTTGTCCAGATCGATCTGCATCTGCTTGAGCACGTTGGCAGCGACGCCGCTGCCCTCTTGAACGAGACCCAGGAGGATGTGCTCGGTGCCGAGATACTCGTGATTGAACCTCTGGGCTTCCTGGCGCGCCAGGTTCATCACTTTCTTGGCGCGGTCGGTGAAGCGATCGAACATGTTCTCCTCTCGTGATGTAGTCGCCGTCCTGCGTGCGCGATCCGAGACGCCGGATCGTGATCGGAGGGGACGGGGGGGTGTACAGCTGTAGGCCTTCCTTCATCGGCCTTCGAGTCCCCGCAGCTGAATCGGGGCGAGCGGACCCTTTGGCTCCGTGCGCCTACAAGTATGCCGTTCTCGGACCCAGGCTTCAGCGCCCTTGATTTGCGACATCCCACCCCGCGGGGCTGCGGAGGGGGCAGGCTCCGCCCCGATCGCAAGGATTCACGCGCCGTTGGGGCTCAGACGGTCTCGTCGAGCGCCTGCAGTTCGTCCCGGATCCGGGCAGCATTCTCGTAGGCCTCGTCGCGAATCGCCGCGTCGAGGCGGCGCTTCAGGCTCGTGATCTGCTGCATGCGGACGAGCTCCGTCGTGCTCACCCCCGGCAGTCGCCCGACGTGTTCCGTCGAGCCGTGCACCCGCTCGAGGATCTCGTGGATGTCGTCCGCGAACACCTCGTAGTCGCGGGCACAGCCGATGCGGCCGCGCGTGCGCAGCTCCTCGCGGGTCATGCCGCAGTCCGGGCAGCTGAGCTGGGGTGTCGCCGACTTCGCCTTGGCGCCGGAGGCCTGCAGCAGCTTCCAGACCGCCCCGAGCGACTGCTTGACGACGGGGGCGTGGGGCAGATTCTTCGCCTGGGCGCAGATCTCGCAGAGGCTCTGCTGCTCGTGGGGGAGGGCTGCCTCCTCACTGCCCGAGCCGTTGCCACCATCGGTAGCGGGCGGGATCTCGATCACCGTCACCGTGGCGACGTTCTTGTGGCAATGCTCGCAGGTCGAATAGGACATGGTGAAGTCGCGGCGCCGGGTGGACCAGGGCGCATGATAACCATCGATTCCGGCGTCCCAAGCCCTCCGCCGATTGTGGGACCGGGGCGGAGTGGCGGGCGCGGCCCGTTGGACTCCCTTTCGGCCCTAGCTGCGGTCTTTTCACGCTCCAGATGGAGGAAAGCTGGGGACCCTGGCACGTGACGCGGCGTCAGGATTCGGCGCCGCGGGGCGCGGTGGTGCGCAAGCCGCCGCGGCGCGCGTGCTCCAGGAACGCCGAGGCCCGGGCCTGGAAGTTCGGATAGGCGTCGAAGCTGGCGCAGGCGGGCGAGAAGAGCAGGCAGCTTCCAGGGAGGCCCCGGCCGAGGTCGAGGGCTTCGAGCGGCCCCTCGGCCCGGTGGACGTCGAGCCCTGCGGCCTCCAGGGCCGCAGGCCAGGTCGCGCGCGCCGCGCCGAACACGACGGGCACGGCGCTGCGCTCCCGCAGCGCCTCGATCAGCGGCGTGAGCTCGAGGTCCTTCGCCTGGCCCCCGAGGAGCACGACGGCGCCGGGCGGGAGGGCCTCGAGGGCGGAGACCGTCGAGTCGGGCGTGGTCGAGCCCCCGTTGT
>CAYGST010000060.1:12692-14731 GCA_964352415.1 uncultured Planctomycetaceae bacterium
GTCCCAGAGCGGCCGTCCGTCGAGCTGGCCGACCCGGTCGAGGCGGTGCGGCAGCCCGCGGAGGCCCGCGAGCGCGCCGGCGATCGACTCCCGCGCGACGCCGGAGAGGGCGGCCAGCCCCGCCGCGAGTAGCAGATCGTGGACCTCGAACGGCGCTTGGAAAGGGCTGTCCGCGAGGCGTCCGAGCTCCTGGTCCCCGATCCACAGCGAGCCCTCGTTCACGAACAGCTCGGGCCCGGGGACGCGCCAGGTCGTGAGGTCGTCGGGCGCCTCGAACGGGACGGGCAGCGCGTCGGCCGGGAGGAGCAGCGCGCCGCCGGGGCGGACGAGCTCGGTGAGGCGCAGCTTCGCGCGCGCGTAGTCCTCGCGCGTGCCATGTCGGTCGAGGTGATCGGAGAGCACGTTCACCAGCGCGCCGCCCAGGATCGGAGAGTGCTCGCGTCCCCGCTGCCAGTCGTCGGGCAGCGTCTCGAGCTGGTAGCTGGAGAGTTCCAGAGCGCAGACGTCCCCTGGCTCCATCCGCTCGAGCTCCGCGAGCAGCGGCCGGCCGATGTTGCCGCCGAGGTGCACGCGATGCCCGTCCGCGCCGAGCAGCTGAGCCAGGAAGTTCGTCGTCGAGCTCTTCCCCTGCGTTCCGCTCACCGCGAACACCGGGCACGGACACGCGTCGAGGAACAGCGCCACTTCGCTCGTCAACCGCGCGCCCGCCGCGCGCGCCGCGGCGAGCCAGCGATTCGACGGCGGCACCGCGGGGTTCACGATCACCACGTCGGCTCGCACGAAGTCCTCCTCACGGTGCTCTCCGAGGACGAGCTCGACCTCGAGGTCCGCGAGCTCCGCCACCGCGGGCGCCAGCGTCTCGCGATCCCGCAGGTCCGTGATCGTCACCCTCGCACCGCGCTGCGCGGCGTAACGCGCCGCAGCAACGCCGCCCCCGAACAGGCCGAGGCCTTGAACGGTGACGCGCGCACCGTCCCACGAGCTCATCGCGGCGGCTGGGCAGCGGGTTCGGGCGCGGCGCTGTCCACCGGACCGGGGAAGATCTGGTTCGGTCCGTCCGGTCCGCCGCGCCGCAGGCTCTCCGCGCGTCGCAGCACCGCCTGGAAGTCGGGCTCGTGCACTTCGCCGGTGTACGGCTCGAGCACGACCTCGAGGCGATGGATGTCCTCCCAGCCGAACGGGAGGAGGATCTCGCTGAAGTAGTCCAGGGGAAACACGCTGTACCACGGCGTGTCGATCGCCCAGTCCTCGCTGTAGCTGCGGTACCCCTTGCGGATGATCGTCACCCGCCGCACCCCGTAGGCCTCGAACGGCAGCGTCAGCGGCGTCCGTCCGACCGGCTCGCCATCGAGCCGCACCTGCGCCCCGGGCGGCTGGGACTCGAACACGAACTCGCGCTGGGTGCGGCACCCCGTACCGAGGCCCATCACCAGCAATGCGGCTCCGCCGAACAGGAGTCGTGAGCTCGAAGGAGTCGTTCGTCGCATGGGAACCCGCCGCAGCGGCACAGAAGTCTCGAGCGCCGCCAGCCAAGTCGCCGGCTCCGCGAACCCCCACGATACCGCCTCAGCGACCCCGACCAGAGCCCGAACCCACCAAGCCAAGCCCCTCGCGCGCGCATTCGCAACGAGCCCCGCACCAAGGCGCAGCGCGCCGAGCCGCGAGTCCAGCGCAGCGACCGCCAGCGGCGAAGCCGCCAACAAGAATTATCGCCGACGCCATTCGGGTGGCTTCGCCACCCGAATGGCGGAGAGGGCGGGATTCGAACCCGCGGTCCCTAAATAAAGAGACACCAGATTAGCAATCTAGCGCATTCAGCCGCTCTGCCACCTCTCCGCGCGTTTCGAGGGCGGGGAGGATACTCGGCGCCGGCGGAGGGGACAAGTGCCGGAATGGGTCCTGTAGAGATCCCAAGGAGGAGGCGAGTCTCGCCTTTCCGCCCCGGGACGCGGCTGGTCTTCGGACCCGACGGCCACCGGGCGGTCTTCGACGGCCGGCCGACCCGCGATCCCCTGTTCCCCGCCCCCTGATCCGTGGCC
>CAYGST010000061.1:0-14608 GCA_964352415.1 uncultured Planctomycetaceae bacterium
GTTCGATGGCGGGCCGAGCGTGAAGATCAACGGCTAGTTGGCCCCTCGGGGCCCGCTCCAGAAGCCGACCCGCGGGTCCGACGAGGCTCGGTCAGGTCCAGAATTCGCCCCAGGCGGTTCCCGCGAACTCTCCCGTGCGGGGTAGACTTGGTCCGCACGGCGGTCCTGCCGCCATCCGCATGAATTCGCCCGGCGCCGGCGCCCCGAGCAGTCTCCCTGCACTCGGCCCGGGCCTTCTGCCGATAGGGAGCCTTCCCGGTCGCCCCCCGAAGCCGCACTCGCCGCAATGAAAGTCGCTCTGATCTACGCCAAGCAGCAAACGCTGCGCACCCAGGCCGCCGAGCTGTTCGCAGACGAGGGCGCCACGATCGGCGACGGCGCCCGAGACGAGATCTTCCCGCCGCTGGGGATCACGATCCTCGCGGGCTGGCTCATCGAGGCGGGACACGAGGTCCGCCTGTGCGACGACTCGATCGAGACCCTCGAGACGGTCAAGGAGCACATGGAGTGGTCCGAGGCGGTCGGCATCTCGTCGCTGACCCCGAACGCGCGGCGCGCCCGCGAGCTCGGCCAGATCAGCCGCAACGAGCTCGGCAAGCCGACGATCCTCGGTGGCCCCCACCCCACGACGAACCCCGAGTTCTTCCTGGAGTCCGGCGCCGCCGACGTCTGCTGCCTCGGCGAAGGCGACATCACGATCCAGGAACTCCTGCCGGTCCTCGACCAGCCGGAGAAGTGGGAGGACATCCAGAGCCTCGCGTTCATGAAGGACGGCGAGGTCTTCCAGACGCCGCGCCGCCCGCTGCTGCAGGACATGGACTCGATCCCGCGGCCGGCCTACCACCTGTGGGACCTGCCGCGCTACATGAAGCTCATGGTGAACCCCGCCGTCACGGCGATCACCAGCCGCGGCTGCCCCTACGCGTGCACGTTCTGCGATGCGGAGATGACGCCGCGGAAGTACCGCTCGATGGGCGTCGACCAGACGGTCGACCTGCTGCAGCACATCCTCGAGACGTACAACCCGCCGCAGATCATCCTCTTCGACGACCTGTTCACCATCCAGCGCAAGCGCGTCATCGCGATCTGCAAGGAGATCGTGAAGCGCGGCCTGTTCTTCGAGTGGGCCTGCGAGTCGCGCGTGGACACGATGGACTTCGAGATGCTTCGCTGGCTGCGCAAGGCGGGCTGCGTGAAGATCTACTACGGGCTGGAGTCCGGCTCGCCGGAGATGCTCACGACCATGAAGAAGGGCGTGACCATCGAGAAGATCCTCCACGGCTCGAAGCTGAACCGTGAGATCGGGATGTACTTCAAGTTCTACATCCTCTACGGCTTCCCCGAAGACCGTCCGGACGATCACCGCAAGACGGAGGAGCTGATCAAGCTCACGCGTCCGAACTCGATCTCGGTTGGCGTTCTGCAGCCGATCCCGGGCACGGCGGTCTACGAGCAGCTGAAGCCCCTGCTGCTGCGCGACGTCGCGGAGATGGACTTCAACTACTGGCACGCTACCGAGAGCTTCAAGCACCCCTTCTTCACGCACGACGAGCTTCAGGAAGCCCGCGAGCACCTGCTGAAGGTCCACGCGCAGTCGAACAACCTGAAGAACAAGCTCCTACGCAAGTGGGAGCGGCTCGTGGCGATGGTTCGCCACCCGGAGTTGATCGGTGACTTCTTCGAGATTCGGCGCCGTCGCCGGACGTTCCTCAAGCGCGTCAAGAGCTCGGACTGGGGCTACGTGCTGGACGAGGATCGCGAGAAGCGCTCCGTGCACGTGCCGCGGGTTCAGCTCGACTGAGAGCCACCGAACAGAGACGGCCTGCCCCTGCGAAACCGAAAGGGTGGGTCTGTACGGGAGTCGCCGAAACGGCGGCTCCTGTCGTATTTGGGGGAGGAGTTTCGGGTGGCTGGAGCGCGTGACCGGGCGCGTTCGTGCGGACCCTGGTGAAAGGTTCGGGTCCTTCCGGCCGAGAGGCGACCTGTCGTCAACGGCGATACCATGGGAGGGACGGAGGAACGGAGAGTCCCTGCAGCCCCGTCGATTCGGCAGCGGTGGTTGGACGTCTCCTCCAGCTGAGGAGGCTTCGCCAGCCAGAAGCAGAAGAAGAGGAGAAATTGGATCAGCCGTTCCGCGGCTGTCTTTCTATTTCTTATCTCTCTCGTCGGCGAGGCCGAACGCGATCGACCATGGCTTCAGAGCCGGTGGGGCTGCCGTTGCCCTCCGTTCCTCCCACGGTATCGCCGTTGACGACAGGGCGCCTCTCGGCCGGAAGGACCCGAACCCTTCAGAACACCGGCTCGCCGATCGTGTCGCGTCCACCCAGGTACGGGCGCAGCGGCTCCGGCACATTGACGGTACCGTCCGCGTTCTGGTGGTTCTCGATCAGCGCGATCAGCATCCGCGTGCTCGCCGCCACCGTGTTGTTCAGCGTGTGGCAGAAGTGGACCTTGCCGTCCGCGTCGCGGTAGCGAAGGTTCAAGCGGCGGGCCTGGAAGTCGTGGAAGCGCGAGGCCGAGTGCGTCTCGCCGTAGCTCTCTCGCGACGGCATCCAGGTCTCGATGTCGAACTTCTGGATCTGCGGCTGCCCCAGGTCCCCACCGCACACGTTCACCACGCGGTACGGCAATTCGAGCGCCTGCAACAGCGCCTCGGCGTTCCCCAGGATCGCGTGGTGGTGCTCGAGGCTCTGCGCCGGATCCGCGACGTCGAGGATCACCTGCTCCACCTTCTGGAACTGGTGCACTCGGTAGAGCCCCTTCGTGTCCTTGCCATAGGTTCCCGCCTCGCGCCGGTAGCAAGAGGACTGCGCCACGAACTTCCGCGGCAGCGTGGCCCCATCCAGGATCTCGTCCTGGTGCAGCGCCGTGATCGGGACCTCAGCCGTGCCCACGAGGCACAAGTCGTCGCGGTCGTCGCAGCGGTAGGCCTGGTCCTCCCCGCCAGGGAAGTAGCCGGTGCCCACCATGGTCTCCGTGCGCACGAGCGTCGGCACGCTCAGCGGCGTGAAGCCCCGCGCGACCATCGAGTCGAGCGCGTAGCGCAGGACCGCGTTCTCCAGCAGCGAGAGATCACCCTTCAGGAAGTAGTTCCGCGAGCCTGCGATGCGCGCGCCCCGCAGAACGTCGAGCCAGTCGTGCGCCTCGCCCAGGGCGACGTGGTCCCTGGGCTCGAAGTCGAAGGTGCGCGGCTCCCCCCAGGTCTTGATCTCGACGTTGTCGCCGTCGTCCGCACCATCGGGGACCTCCTCGGCGGGCAGGTTCGGGACCAGCAGCATGAGCTGCTTGATCTCCGCATCGAGGTCGCCGTAGCGACCCTCCACGGCCTTGAGCGACTCCTTGAGATCCTTCTGCGCGGCGGCGAGCTTCGAACGCTCCTCCGGTGGAGCCTGGCCGATCGTCTTGCCTGCCTGCTTCTGCTCGGAGCGCAGGCGATCGACCTCCTGGCCGAGTTCACGCCATTCGGCGTCCAGGGCGAGGATGCGATCGACGTCGCACTCCATGCGCTTCTTGGCGGCCCCCGCCTTGACGAGATCGGGGTCCTGCCGGATCAGCTTGATGTCGAGCACGTGTCAGTCCTTCCAGGTGGATTCGATCTTGCCGAAGAGCTTGTTCTTCTTCTCGGTGAGCTGAACCTCCGACTTGTCCGCGCTCTTCTTCTTGATCTCGAGGTCCTTTGGGAACCACGCGACGCTCCAGCCGTCCTTGTTCAGCTCTTCCTGCTCGCCAACCGCGCGGAAGCCCTCGGGCTTCGAGCCCTTCTTCTCTCCCACCTTGCGGTAGGAGGCGGCGGGCTTGGGGACGCAGTTCCAGGGGCGCTCGTAGCGCTCGCCCGCGACGCCTGTGACGACGATCGAGTTGCCAGGGATCATCATGTTCTTGCCGTCCTCCTCGAACTTGAAGTCGAAGCCGAACGGAGCGCCAAGCGAGGCCTCGGCGGTCCCGCCGACCTCGACGCGCCAGGACGGCGTGTCCTTGCCAGGCAGGATCAGCGTCTTCATCGTCTGGATCTTCTTGCCCTTGCGCAGCTCGCCGCAGAACAGCGTCCACTTGCCGGGCGGGAGCCCGATCCCCTTCTCCATGAGATCGAAGAAGGAGTTCTCGTACTTGCCGCTGCCCTTGACCACGACCCAGGTCGGCTTGCCGCCCTTGTACGTCAGCTTGATCGCACCCGTCTCGATCTCGACCGGGTAGGCCTTCAGCGACTTGCCCGCGTTCTCGACCTCGAGTCGATACCAGACGCCACCGATTTCCTGGTACTCACTCCACGGCCGCGCGCGCTTGCCGCTGCCGATCAGGATCGAGTCCATCTCCGGGTGCAGCATGCCCTCGGTCACGCCGTCGTAGCCCCACTGCACGGGCGCGGAGCCGTAGATCCCGTCCATGTTCTCGTCGATGATCCGGATCTGGACACCGTTCACCTCGCCGACCATGCTCGCGCCACCCACGATGTAGAGCGACATCTGGTCCTCGGTCGGGACCATGTTGACCACGATGCCCTGGTACATGTCCTGCGGGGTGCCGATCGTGGTGAGGAAGCCCCACTCGCGCTCCTCGGCGCCGGAGCCGATCTTGAACGTGACGGGCTCGATGTTGCCGCGCAGCGGCCAGGAGATCTCGCCCTCGCCGTCGCCGTCCGCGTCGATCAGCGCCTCCATCGAGTTGGTGCGCGTGACCTTCGGTGAGAGCGCGCCCAGCGTGGAGAACGTGGCGCTCCCGCCCTTCGCCTCCAGGTACACCCGACTCCAGAGGTTGTGGAGTTCGTCTGCGACGTACGAGGGCCGCTGGAAGCGCGAAACGTCTTCCACCATCTCGAAGGTCATGGACACGGAGACCGCAGGTCCCTCGTTCGACGGGCCAGCCTTCGGCGGACCACCATCCCCCGGCTCGTCGCCGCCGCCACCACCGCCCGCGTCGTCGTAGCCGTTCGCCTTCAGGTACTCGTACGTGGTCTTCGACTCGGCGTAGGAGCGATCCTTGAGGTCGACCTTGGCGCGCATCTCGACGGCGCCGCCGAGCGCCTCGCAGGCCTTGTAGAGGTCCGCATCGTCACCGCGGTTCAGCTCGTTGACCGTGTTGTAGGCCATCAGCCAGGCCTGCGACGCGAAGTAGTAGTCACCGAGCTCCTGGAACGCGCCCGCCAGTCCGGTGAACTCGGTCCACAGCACGCCCCAGGTGGGCTTGTCCTTCTTCTGGACGTTGGCGAAGTAGCGCTTCTGCTGCTTGTCGTAGCGCACCTTCAGCTTGATCCGCTCCTCGCGCTGGATCGATCCCAGCAGCGAGAAGTAGGTGTACATGTTGTCCGCGAAGTCGGAGTTGGTCGCGGCCTTCCACGACTTGCGCAGCGCGGCCATGCGATCCTCGAGGTCCTCGGACGACGCCACCGCGATGCTCTGGGCGGTCTCGATGATCCACTCGATGGCCTGGAACTGGTTCTTCTTGACCAGCCGCTCCATCTCCGAGGTCGCGCCAACCGCCATCGCCTTGTTGAAGGCCGCGCGCCACTCGGCCTGGCCGTCCTGGAGCGTCGCGGCAGGCGCCGGCTCGAGGGGCACGGGCGCGCTCGCCGACGCGGGTGCTGCGGTCAGGAGCGAGGCCCCGAGGAGCGGGAGGACCAGGCGACGGAGGGTGCGTTGCAGGTGCTTCATGCGTCCGACCGCAGTTCAGGAGAGCCGAATCCCGGCGGCGCGGTGCCCACCGGGAGCTGGAGAGCCGTGGAGTGTAACCGGGCCCCGCGAGGCCCTCCACGGGTGTCCGCCAGCAGGACACCGATAGAAGCTCTAGCCCGGCAGGCGGATGCGCTCTACCGGCCCTACCGCCGGTCTTCCACGGCCCTTACTTTCGGCCGGAGACGCGCTTGAGGAAGGTCTTCTCCGCACGCGTCAGGGAGCTCATGCCCTCGCTGTGGATCTTCTCCAGGAGCTGGTCCATGCGCAGGTCGTCCTCGCGCTTGCCCTGCTCCGTGGCGATCGCCCGCTTGGCGCGAAAGCGCTCGAGCCAGTCGACCTGGATCCAGTTCAGCTTGACCGCGACGAAGCCCCACAGAGCCCCGCCGAGGTGCACCCAGTGCGCGACGCCGTCGCTGACGCCCTTGGCGACGCCCTGCACCGCGCTCATGAAATCGATGAGCACGATCAGACCAGCGAGCAGCCAGAGCTGGACCGGGAAGAACAGGACGAGCACCTGCGTCCGCGGGCGTAGCGTAGCCATGGCCACGACGATGCCGAGCGCCGCGCCGGACGCGCCGACCGCCGGTCGCGCCGAGCCCATCGCGCTCTCGACGAACAGGTGCAGGAACGCGCCGGCGAACATGCAGAGCAGATACGTCGTCAGGAAGCGCCGGCCGCCGATCAAGCTCTCCAGCATCGTGCCGAAGAAGTAGAGCTGCAGCAGGTTCCAGAGCACGTGAGTGATCATCTCCGTGCTGTGCAGGAAGCCGTAGGACAACGGCTGCCAGAGCGGGACGAACGGCAGCCAAGCGCGCCACTGCCCCGGGTCGAGCGCCAGCACGCCGTAGAGCGACTCCTTCACCCCGGGCAAGGCGATGTAGAGCACCCACGACGCAAGGAAGATCCCCGCGTTGAGGATCATCAGGCGCTTCGTGACCGGCGTCAGCGGCGGCAGCGCGAACTGCACGCCGCCACCTTGAGGCGACGCGCCGCCGTTCGGGGGTTGGAGGTTCTGCACGGGTGGAACTGCGCTCGCCCGAGTCGACCGTCAGGAGGCGTCGGAGGTCACGGGGACCCCCTCGAGGAGCGCCTCGAGGCCGGTCCGACGCGCCGCCGCCAGGACGGTGTTCGAGAGCAGCATCGCAATCGTCATCGGCCCGATGCCCCCCGGAACCGGAGTGATCGCCGAGGCCTTCTGGGCCGCGCCCTCGAAGTCCACGTCTCCGACCAGCTTGCCGTCCTCGCCGCGGTTGATCCCCACGTCGAGCACGACCGCCCCGGGGCGCACCCAGGCCCCCTGGATCAGCTTGGCGCGCCCCACGGCGGCGATGAGCACGTCGGCCCGGCCGCAGTGCGCGTCGAGGTCACGCGTCCGGCTGTGGCACATCGTGACCGTGGCGTTGCGCGCCAGCGCGAGCTGCGCCAGGGGCTTGCCGACGAGCTGCGAGCGCCCCACCACGACCACGTGGCGACCCTCGAGGTCGAAGCCGTCGCGATCGAGGAGCTCGATGCAACCGGCGGGCGTGCAGGGCACCAGTCCAGGGCGCCCCTGGACGAGCGCCGCAACGTTGTCGGGGTGCAGCCCGTCGACGTCCTTGCTCGGGTCGAGCGCCTCGACCACGGCCTGCTCGTCGAGCCCCTCCGGCAGCGGCAGCTGGACGAGGATGCCGTGCACGGCGTCGTCCGCGTTGAGCCCGACGACGACAGCTTCGAGGTCCGCCTGGCTCGTCGAAGCCGGCAGTCGAACCGTGTCGACGTCGATCCCCACTTCGGTCGCGGCGCGGTCCTTGTTGCGCACGTAGACCTGGCTCGCGGGGTCGTCTCCGACGAGCACGACCCGCAGCCCCGGACGGACGCCCTTGTCCACCAGCGCCGCGACGCGGGCGGCCACGTCTTCGCGGACGGCCTTCGCCGTCGCCTTGCCGTCGAGAATGCGCGCAGTTTGACTCATCGTCACTCGTGGGGTCGTTCGTGGTGAATGGGGTGTCGAGGACTCGAGCTCACCACTTGCGCTCGAGGACGAATTCGCCGACCTGCTCGAGCGCCGCCTTCGCAGGCGTGCTCGGGAGCGGGGCCAGCCGCCCCATCGCGCGCGCGACCAGCGCGTTGGCGCGCTCGAGCGCGTACTCGGTGCCCGGCCCGAGGTCGCAGACCTCGCGCAGGCGTCCACGCCGGTCCTGCAGATCCGGCTCGGTGTAGGCCTGACGGATCGCGGCGCGGGTCGCCTCGTCCGCCAGCTGATAGGTGCGCAGGATCGGGAGCGTGACCTTCCCGTCCTCGACGTCGTTCCCGACGCTCTTGCCGACGATCGCCTCCTCGCCCACCACGTCGAGGCAGTCGTCGATGATCTGGAAGCCGAGGCCGATCTCCGCCCCGAAGGCCGCCATCTCGGCGCCCGCGGCCTCGGCGCCGTCGGGATAACGCGCGCCGAGGGAGGCTGCCGCCGCGTACAGCGTCCCCGTCTTCGCCGCGGCAATGCGCTCGTACTCCGACTGCTCCATGTCGAAGTGGTAGCGCAGCGTGCTCTGGTCGATCTCGCCGGCGCACAGCTTGCGCGTCGTGTCGGCGAGGACCTGGCTAGCGAGCCGAGAAGACAGGGTCGTCGAGAGCCCGAAGGCGCGGGCGTAGAGGTAGTCGCCGAGCAATACCGCGATCTGGTTGTCCCAGCGCTCGTTGACGCAGGCGACGCGGCGGCGCACTTCGGCGCCGTCGAGCACGTCGTCGTGCACGAGGGTCGCGAGGTGGATCATCTCGACGATGGCCGCGACGGTCGGGTGCTCGTCGGTGTAGACGCCGTGCGCCTTGGCGACGAGCAGCGTCAGCGCACCGCGCAGCTGCTTGCCGCGGAAGCGACCGATGTGCTCGGTCATGTCGGCGACCGCGGGGCTCTCGTCGACGAGGTGGGCGGCGATCACGTCGCGCATCTCAGCGAGGCCGTCCTGGATCGGTTCGATGAGCTGAGCGAGGCGCGTGTCGGCAGAGCTCATCGCGCGTCCTCCTGCCGATCGCGCACGCGCGCGAGGTCCTGCGGAGTGTTCACGTTCTCGAGGCAGTCGGGGGCGACGCCGCGCTGGCTGAGCTCCGTCAAGGGGAGCTCGCCCACGCGCAGCCCGTCGCCCAGGTGTTCGGGGCGCAGGAAGGAGGTGACCTTGCGGTCGCCGGCGAGCAGCGCGCGGCGCATGGCGGGCAGCGCGGCGCGGCCGTACACGGCGCAGAGCGGCTCGATCCCGCGCTCGCTCGCGAGGAACAGGACGTCGAGCCCGTCGGCCCGAACGCGTTGCTGCAGCTCGCTGATAACGGCCGGCGAGACGCGCGGCATGTCCAGCGGGAGCACGACCGCGTAGTCCGTGTCGAGCGCCGCGAGCCCGGCGGCGATGCCCGCCAGCGGTCCGCCATCGGGCACCTCGTCGAGGACGAGCGGCAGACCAGCGTCGCCGTAGCGTTCGACGGGACCGCAAGCGAGCACGACCTGTCCACAGCGCTCGCCGAGCAGGGCGCTGGCGCGCTCGAGGAAGCTCCGTCCGCCCAGCGCGAGGTGGGCCTTGTCGGACCCCATGCGCCGGCTCTCTCCGCCGCAGACGACGATGCCGCCGAAGAGGGCGGTGCGCAGCTCCTCCTCCATGATCGGGACGGTCAGCGGCATGGCTTCGGGGAGACCCTGGCGCGCCGGGCGAGCGGCCCAGCGAAGAGCGCGCCCGGGGTTACTCGCCCTCCTTCGGGGCCCCGGTCGAGGACTCGTCGAGCTTCTCCTGCTCCTCCTTGGCGTCCGCCAGCCCGGCCTTGAACTGGTTGATGCTGGAGCCCATCGCCCGCGCGAGCGCGGGGAGCTTCTTGGCGCCGAAGAGCACCACGACGATCAAGAGGATCGGCCACAGTTCGGAGAGACTGGGCATCGCGAGGAAGAGCATGTGCGGACCTCAGGACGAGTACGGCGTGGCGCCCACGCGGAGGGAAGACGACGGGAAGGATTCGTTCGCTGGCGCCGGGCCCCCGGTCGTCGCGGGGCGAGCGCGTCGGGGCGGAGGCCTCGCGGCCATTCTAGGCCATCCGCGCGAGGGTTCGCCCGGGCGGCCGGTCGGATTTTCCGAGGAGCGCGGGAAGCGCCCCGGTTCGAGGTCAGCGACCGGCGTCGGGGCCGCCGGCTGCGCTTCCCTGGGACCGCCGGAGTCCGTAGCGCTCGGGGTTGGTCTCGGACTCCCAGATCCGAACGCCGCCGTCGAGGGCGGACGACGCGAGCCGCGCTCCGTCCGGGCTCATCGCGAGGTCACGCACGGGCCCGCGATGCGCCTCGTACTCGAGCAGGAGTTCGCGCGTGTCCGCGCTCCAGACGCGCACGCGACCGCCCGCCGAGCCGGTGACGACGCGCCCCCCGGAGGGGCTGAACAGGATGGCCGTGACCGAGTCCCCGTGGTCCTTCAGCTCGGGACCGAGGAGTTCGATCTCCGGCAGCGCCCAGAGCCGCGCCGTCCGGTCGCGTGACGCGGACCCGAGCACGCGCCCGTCCGCGGAGAAGGCCAGCTCGTTCACCCGGCTCGAGTGCGCGTCCCGGCGGGAGCCGACCGTGGCGCCGGTCGCCGCGTCCCACAGGCGCAGGCTCTCGTCGTTCTCCGCGGTCGCGAGGCGCGCGCCGTCCGGGCTGAGGGCGATGGAGACCAGGGAGTAGCGCAGGTCGATCTCGATCCGCTCGAGCGTTCGCAGGTCGATCGATTGCAGCATTCCCCGCGAAGCGCCGACGGCGAGGCGCGTGCCGTCGCGCGAGAGCGCGAGGTGGGCGATGGACTGGTCGAAGCCGTCGAGTAGCTGGAAGCCGCCGTCCGCGCCGTGCACCTCGACCTTGCGGTCGCTCCGCGCGATCGCGTGCACGCCCGCCTGCGGGGCGAGCGCGACGACCCGTCGGTCCGTGCCCCTCGCGGCCGCGGGATCGGTCGGCACGACCGGCTGCCCCACCGCGGCGAGCTCGGCGTCGAGCCGATCGACGCGCTTCTCCGGTGAGACTGCAAGCAGCGTGCGGCTGTCCCGCGAGAACGCGAGCGTCCCGTAGGTGGCGGTCGCGATCGCGGGGAACTCGGTCACCTCTGGATCCCAGCCGGCGTCCCACACGCGCGTCGTCTTGTCCAGCGAGGCGGACACGATGCGGTTGCCCGGGAGCCGCCCGAGGCTGCGCACCTCCGCCCCATGACCATGGAACACGCGCCGGATCCGGCCGGTGCCCGCGTCCCACTGGCGCACCGTCCGGTCCTCGCCGGCGGAGAAGACCGTCGCCGAGTCCTCGCTGAAGAGCACGTCGCGAACGACCCCGCTGTGACCGTGCATCACCGCCGTCAGGCCGCCGGTCGTGGGATCCCAGACCGCGAGGCTTCCGTCGCGCGAGGCCGTGACCACGCGCCGGCCGTCGAGCGACCAGTCGATGGCCAGCACCCAGGAGGTGTGGTGGTCACCGAGCGTGACGAGCTCCTCGCCCGACTCGACGTCCCAGATGCGCGCGGTGCGATCGGAGCCGCAGGTCGCGAGGCGCCGACCGTCGGGACTGAACGCCACTCCGAGCACCTCGCCCTCGTGCCCTTCCAGCTTCTGCCTGAGGCGAGCAAGTCGCGTGTCGTAGATGATCGTCGTTCCGTCCAGCGAAGCCGTCGCCGTCAGGCTGCCGTCTGGACTGAAGCGCACGCACGTGACCGGCCGGGTGTGATCCTCGAGCGAGTACATCCTGTCGCCCGTATACGCGTTGATCAGGAAGACGTCGTTGAGCGCGTGCTCGGTCACGGCGACGATCCCGCCATCCGGCGAGAGGGCGCAGTTGATGAGCTCGAGGCGCCCGGAGACCACGACCGAACCACGGAGGTCGAAGTCCTTGCTCTGACGCCTCGACTCCGGGTCCCACAGGCGGGGCCGTAGGCCCATGCCGCAAGTCAGGATGGCACCCCCATCCGCGGACACCGCGAGGTCCGTGACGCCCTCCTCCTGCACGATGCTGCGACCGATGCTGCTGTCGACGGCGACGTCCAGGTGGTTCCACTCCCAGCTGCGCATGCTGACCTTGCAGACGTCGAGGTAGCGGCGCGCGGCCTCAGCGTCGTTCAGGCGCAGGCTGTAGGCCGCGGCGTTCAGGCTGGCGCGATAGGCGGTCCCCTCGGCCTGGCGCGCACTGAGACGGGCCAGCTCGCTCTGCTGCCGCGCCGTCTCCGCCGCCGTGTCGGCGCGCTCCTTCTGGTCCTTGGCGTCCTGCGCCTCGCGGTCGGCGCGGTCGCGCTCCTGCGCCATGCGCCGCTCGTTCTCGCGCGCCTGGTTCGCGCTCCGGTCGGCCTCTCCCTGCGCCTCCTCGGCGGCGAGGCGCGCCGCCTCCGTGTTCGCCTTCTCCTCGGTGACCTTGGAGAGGTTCGACTGCTGCAAATAGATGAACAGCACGATGCTCACGAGCATCAGCGCGGGGATCGTCAAGAGCGCTCCAGCCAGGGCGCGGTTGCGCGCGACCCACTTGCGCATCTGGTACAGCGCCCCCGACGTGTAGGCGCGCACGCCCCGACCCTCGACCCAGTTCCGCAGGTCTTCGCCCAGGGTCATCATGCTCTCGTAGCGCGCCGACGGTTCCCGCGACATCGCCTTCTCGCAGATGGCAGCGAGCTCGCCGTCGACGTCCGGCTGCAGTTCACGGAGCGGCCAGGGCGGTCCCTTGCGCACCGCGTCGAGAATCACATGCGCGGCGACCTTCTCACCGAGCGGCTCGTACGGAGCGTGCCCGGTGATGAGGTGGTAGAGCATCGCGCCGACCGAGTAGATGTCGGAGTGCGGTCCGACCTCTTCGAGCTTGCCGCGGGCCTGTTCGGGCGCCATGTAGGCTGGCGTCCCGACGATGTCGCCGTCGAGGGTCCGCAGGACGTCGTCGGCCGGCGAGTCACTGTCGCTGCGGTCCGTGGCGACGCGCGCGCTGCGGCGCGCGAAGTCGGAGCCGGAGTCGGAGTCCGTGCCGGACTCGTCGCTGCTGCTCTCCTCGCGGTCGCCGCTGCGCGCGCGAGACGGGGGCTCGTCGGTCCCGAGGACCTTCGCGAGGCCCCAGTCCATGACGTAAACCTCACCGAAGGCCCCCACCATGATGTTCGCGGGCTTGAGGTCGCGGTGCACGACGGCCTTCGAGTGGGCGTAAGCCATCGCCTCGCACACCCGCACGAGGAGCGAGACGACGCGCCGCTCGTTCCAGCCCTCCTTGCGCAGCCGCGCCAGCCCGAAGACCTTGCGCAGGTCCGAGCCGTCGACCAGCTGCATGGTGAAGAACACGCGCGCGTCGTCGTCGAGCCCGATGTCGTGCACGGGGACGATGCCCGGGTGGTCGAGCTGACCCGTGATCTGCGCCTCTTCGAGGAAGCGCGACAGCCGCCGCTCCGCGACCTCCTCGCTCGACTGCGAGCTGTCCGCGTGCGTCTTGGAGCCGAGGACGACCTTCATGGCCAGCGTCCTGCGCAGCTCCTTGTCCCACACCTCCATGATCGCGCCCATGCCGCCGCGCGCGATCTCGCGGCGCAGGTCGTAGCGCGTCGTGCTCGGGTTCTGGGCCGCGAGCCGCGACAGCATCCGGTCGGAGGGCTTCGATCCCGTCCCCGTGCTCGGCTTGCGACGGCCGGGGTGCCCTTGACCACTCAGCGAGATGCCCGGGTCGACGCTGTCGCCGTAGTGTTGACGGAGCCGGGCCGAGAACGACGCCGTCGGGGTCAGCTGCTCGAGGATGCCGCTGACGCGCTCGTATTGCGTCAGGAGTCGCGTCAGGTCCGCCGAGTGCTCCGCGTTCTCCTGACGGAAGCGCTCGAAGTTCGAGTCCGGGTCGATCTCCAGCCGCCGCAGGTAGTCGGTGAAGAGCTGGACCGCCGCCGCCGAAGGCACCGCGTCGGCGGGAACTTCGCCGACGGGCTCATCGTGTTCCGGGGGCGTCTCGCGGGTCATTTGCGCTCTTCCGGACCTCGCCGGAGCCCCGTCAAGCTACCACACGGCGGAGCCGGACGTCGCCGCTCGAACCTCCTAGTGTGAGGTGGAACGTAGTGCGTACGAGCCCTTGCTCGACGCCCGAGAGTCGCGGACCCGACCACGTTGAAGCCCGGGATCGGCGCCGCTCCGGCGGACCACATCCCCCGGGAACGACCGCGACCCGCGCCCGATCCTCGGGCGCGGGTCGCGTCATCGCTGCGGGCGTGGGCTCAGGCGCCCATCGCCGCTTCGAGCAGGCCTGCGCCCTTGAGCGCTTCCTCCATGGCGGAGCCGATGCGCGCGGGGCTCTCGATCATGTGGACGCCCGCGTCCTCGAGCGCGGCGACCTTCTCCTTCGCGGTGCCCTTGCCGCCCGCGATGATCGCGCCGGCGTGCCCCATGCGCTTGCCGGGGGGCGCGGTCTGACCCGCGATGAAGCCGACCATCGGCTTCTTCACGTTCGCCTTGATGTACTCGGCGCCGGCCTCTTCCGCCGTGCCGCCGATCTCGCCGATCATCACGATCGCGTCGGTCTCGGGGTCCTCGTTGAAGGCCTTGACGACGTCGACGAAGTTGGTGCCGTTGACAGGGTCACCGCCGATGCCGACGCAGGTCGACTGGCCGATGCCGCGGGTCGTCAGCTGGTAGACGGCCTCGTAGGTCAACGTGCCCGAGCGCGAGACGACGCCCACGCGGCCCGACCTGTGGATGTAACCCGGCATGATGCCGATCTTGCACTCGTCCGGCGTGATGACGCCGGGGCAGTTCGGGCCGACCAGGCGCGAGCCCGAGCCCTCGAGACGCTCGACGACCTCGACCATGTCGAGCACCGGGATGCCCTCCGTGATCGCGATGATGAGCTCGATGCCCGCATCGATGGCCTCGAGGATCGTGGCCCGCTGGTGGGCATGGTCGATCACTTCGGCAACCTGATCACCGGGATTTCGGCCCGAACGGTGCGCGAAACCGGTGTGCGTCAGGTGGAGATC
>CAYGST010000062.1:0-14526 GCA_964352415.1 uncultured Planctomycetaceae bacterium
GGCCCAGTTGCAGTCCTTGAAGCCGACGTTCGGATCGCTGGTGAGGACCATGTCCTGCAGCAGCGGGAAGGCGCAGTCGTCGAGCTCCATCGCGACGCCCTCGAGCGCCTTCATGGCCTTGTCGACCGGGATCTCGATCAGCTGCAGGATCACCGGCTGGTCGGGTCCGAACATCTGACCGCTGGCGATGCGGGGCAGGAGGGCGTAGCCAATCTGGCCAGCGGCGCCAGTGACGGCGACGCGAATCGGGGCAGGGCTCATGGTGCGCTGCGAGTGGGGTGCGGGGTGCGGCGGGCCGTCCGGGGCGAATCTGGACCCCGGCTCGGAAGGCGGGCCATGATCCTCCGGAACGCCGCGAATTCCAGTCCTGCTCGGGCGCCTTTTTGCCGACGTTGAGCTGGGAGCGCTGTCCGGCTCGTCCGAGCTCGCCCCTGGAGCTGGTGGGGCGCCTCCGCAGGCCTCCCTGGAAATCTCGCCTCCTTCCGATCCTCTGGCGCGAACCCCGCCGCGGGCAGGCCGTACGGTCTCCGGGACTGGCAGCGCAACTCGAGCCAAACGGCGTCCTATACTCAGCGATGCACTCCTCTCCGCTCACGGCCTTCGCGACTCAGCCCGATCCCCCCCGGGACGGGCGCTCGACGTCCACCAGTCCGCAGGAGGCCAGCATGCAATCCACCACCGCAGACAGCCTCGACGAGGGCCTGGTCGTCACGCTCCTCGAGGAGCTCGGCCGCGACGCGGCGAAGCGCCGCTTCGAGGTCGCACCGAACCCCTGCGTGGGCGCGGCGGTGCTCGCCGCCGGTCAGGTCGTTGCCCGCGGTTTCCACCGCGTCTGGGGCAGCGCCCACGCCGAGATCGACGCGCTGCAGCGCGCAGCGATGACGGACGTCCCGCGGGAGGGCTGGGACCTCCTGGTGGTCACCCTCGAACCCTGCTCGTCGTCCGGGAAGACCGGCCCGTGCGTCGACGCGATTCTCGCCTCGGGCATAGGTCGCGTCGTCGTGGGCGAGCTCGATCCGGATCCGCGCCACCGCGGCGTCGGACTGGAGGCGCTGCGCGACGCCGGCGTCGAGGTCTACCTGATGGAGGGGCACTCCGCACTGCGCGACGTGTCCCCCCACTTCCTGCGCTGGAACCTGCCCGAGCGCGTGCGCCGACCGCGGCCGTGGACGATCGCCAAGTGGGCGCAGACCCGCTCGGGTCACCTGCAGCCGCCGGAGGACGTCGGCGCCGGGCGCTGGATCTCCGGCGAGTCGTCGCTCGTCGAAGTGCACGAGCTGCGCGGTCGCGTCGACGCGGTCCTCACGGGCGTCGGCACCGTGCTCGCGGACGACCCGCGGCTAACCGTGCGGCCACCGGCCGTCGCGGAGCGCGCGCCGCTGCGCGTCGTGCTCGACAGCTACCTGCGCACGCCGCCGGACGCACGCCTCTTCGAGCCCGAAGGGGAGGGCGAGCTGGCGGGCAAGGTCGTGATCCTGACCGTCGCCGGCGCCGATGCCTCGCGCTGGCGTGAGCTGGAAGCGGCCGGCGCGGAAGTCCACGGCCTGCACACCGAGGACGGTCACCGCCTCGATCTGCGCGAGGCGCAGACCTGGCTCTGGGATCGCGGCGTGCGCCGCGTGCTGCTCGAATCCGGACCGACCCTCCTGCAGACCTACCTCGAACGCCAGTACGTCGATCAGATCCGCGTCTACACGGGCGACGTCAATGGGGGTCGCGGGGCTTCGATGGCCGCCTGGTTCGCGAGCGCGAAGCTCGCGAGTCGACTCGACCGCGAGTCGGGTGAGGACGCGGTGCTCGAGGGCTTCCTCGACTGACGCGGTCGGCGGTTCGCACCCTGGAACCGAAGCTCGCGAGCAGCAGCGGGCCTCTTGCGGCCTTTGGCGACGAGCGACGACGAGGGCGGAGTCGTCGCCACGTCTACGTCGACGAACGCGTCGCTCGGCTTCCGAGCTTCGAGCGGTGGCGCGTGAGGGCTGGCGCTCAGCCGCCCGTCGCGGGCGCGTGCTCCGGGAAGGCTTCCCGCGCGGCGCGCTGCGCTTCGGTGGCCGCGTACTTCTTGGCGAAGAGCTTGCGGAGAGCCTTCTTGAGCGATTTCTCGTCGCCTGAGGCTTGGGCGTCGCGAGCGGCCTGCAGCCACTCGCTCGCCTCGCGCTCGAGAATCCAGGCGCGGATCTCGTCCGCGATGGCCTTGTCCTTCTCGGCGCGCTTCAGCGCCTTGGCGGCCTCAACGGTCGGCGGCGACTCCGCCCACTCGAGCGCCAGCGCGTAGATCTCGGCGTAGGCCGCCGCGGCCTGCCCCGGGACGAGCCGCTGGGTCAGCGCGGCGAGGTCCGAGAGCATCAGCTCCTCGAGAGAGGCCTGTGCGGTGGCGGCCTCCTCGGCGAAGCGTCCCGCCGTGGCGATCGCGAGCACGCCTGCCCAGTCGCGCCAGGCCTGGCCATGCAGCTTGCCATCGGTCGAGCGGGCGGCCTCGCTGCGAAGGCGCTTGACCTCCTTCAGCTGAGCGTCGGTCAGTCCTGGGCCCGCGAGCTTCTGCGCATCCACGAGCGCCTTGATCAGCTCCTTGGCCGACGGCGGATTGCGGTCGTTCTTGCGCCAGGCCTCGTCACCGTTCGGGAGCAGCAGGATCGTCTGCGGGCAGCCGATGTCGCCCTTCTCGTCGTGGTAGGCGACGTAGATCGACTCCCAAGGAGCGCGGTGGTCGGCGCACTTCGCGAACATCGGATAGATCGAGCAGACCTGGCTCTCGACGCGCCGACCCTCGACCGTTTCGGTCACGGTCTTGGTCTCGTGCTCCCCGTTGTTGGCCAGGAGCACGACGGTCATCAGCGACAGGGTCGACACCTCGGCGTGAGGGAGGAGGCTGTCGCGGTACTCGTCGTTCTGGGACTCGCCTTCGAGGATCAGGTGCACGAGCAGCGGCACGTTGCGCTCGGCCGCCAGGCGCTTGGCGCCGCCGAGTTCGCCGATGAACGGCTGCAGCGGAGTCGCCTCGGCCTCTCTCTTTCCCCGGCGCTGCTGCGCAGCGCGGGCGCCGGGCTCCGTGCTCGGAGCGAGGACGACCGGCGGCGCGACGATCTGGAGGGCGAGCGCGACGAGGCCGAGCGAGGCGCCGAGGCGGAGCTGCTGCGAGAGGGGAGGCATGGCCCGATCTTGCCCGCGCGATCGAGAGGCGACAAGTCGCGCTCTCGGCGCGCCGTCGTTCGCGGGCTTCCGCACCGGCCGTGCCCGGGCTAGAACAGGGCCATGCCCATCGGCCGCTTCACGCTCCGCGGCCCGCGGGCCTCTTTCCTGGCCCTCGCCGCCGCCCTGGCGGCCTGTGCCGGGTCGCCCTCCCTGACGCCGCTTCCTGCGCCTCCGGCCGCCGCGCTGGAGGCCTTCGAGCTCGCGCGCTCGTTGCGCGGCGCTGGCGCCGATGCCCGCGACCCGCGCCTCTGGGAAGCGCTCGCCGAGGCGCGTCGCCTCGCGCCCGACTGGATCGCCCCGGCTCGACTCGAGGACGACCTCCTGGTGGGCGAGCTGCGCCAGGTCGAGGCGATCGAGCGCCGGCGCCAGGCCCTCGCCGAGTCCCCTGGTGACGTGCGGGCGGCCTACCTGGAGCGGCGCCTCTCCGGGGAACGGGACCCGGACCGCTACGCGCCCCTCGTGGCGGCGGCCCCGGATCTAGCCTGGGTGCGCCACGCGCACGCCTGGACGCTGTCCAGTGAGGGGCCGATCGAAGCGGTCGAGGCCGAGTGGCGCGCCGCGCTCGCGCTCGCCCGTACGCCGTGGGAGGCCGCGCACTTCGGCCGCCTCCTGGCGGCCTACCTGATCGGCGCTGGACGCAAGACCCGGGGCTTTGCGCTGTACGACGAGCTGCTGCACGACCTCGCGCTCGGGACGACCGATCGCGCGGCGCTGACCCTGGAGCTCGCCATCTCGGAGATGCGCGATGGGGAGAGCGCTCGCCGCGAGCTCGGCTACGAGCGCGGGCTCTCGCTGCTGCGAGCCGAGGCCCTCTCGCCGAGCGGTCTGCGGCGCCTGTTCGATGCGCTGCAGCGCACGTTCGTCCTGAGCGACGCGGGCCGGGAGCGCTTCGAGCTCGCGCTCGCTTCCCACGAGTCCGAACTGCGTCAGGAGCTGCTGGCCGAGTTCTGGCTGTCGCGCGGCGAGCGCGCCTTCGTCCGTGGTCTCGCGCGGAGCTCGGGCGCGACCGCGATCTCCGAGCAGCTCGAGGGGCAGGTGAGTCTCGACGCGCGCCTGCGGGGCGGCGAGCCCGGACGGGGACTGGACGAGTGGCTCGGGCGGCAGCCTTCGCAGGTGCTCGCGTCCGACGGGCTGCCCGCGGACGACGGCCTGCGGGAGGTGGTGCTCGCGGCGCGCGGCATCGACGCGAACTCGTCGTCGGCGACTGCGTGGTCCCGCCTCGGTGAGGCCTTCCTCGCCGTCGGCTGGTACTCGCGCGCGGGGACCGTCGCGCAGCTCCTCGCCGAAGCGGAATTCGCGACGGCGTTCGAGCTCCGGCGACGCGCGGTTGCCGGCCGCGCGCTGTTTCGCTCGCTGCAGGAGCTGCTCGAGGAGGTCGAGGGCGACGTTCCGGAGCGCGCGCTGGACGCTTCGTGGGAGCCGCCGATCCTGCAGGGGGACCGGCCGCCCATCGGGTCGCTGGAGGACCTCCTGCAACGCTGGGGGCAGGCCTTCGCGCAGGCCGCGACGTCCGGCGGGACGCCGACGAGCGAAGGCGCGCTGCGCGAGATCCTCGCCGCGTCGCCGGTCCAGTCTTACGGCCCGTTCGCCCTGCTCGTTCATCCGGGGCCGCGCTTCTCCCGGGCCGACGAAGCGGCCGGGATCGGCGCGGCGGGGGAGGCGGTTCCGGGCCTGGCTCACGAGATGCTGCGTCGCGGGCGCTTCGCCGTGCTGGGTGAGGTGCTCGGGGACAAGCCGGACGCGACGGTGCTACGCGTGCTGCACATCGAGGAGCTCGCTGGGGAGCACCTCGGCGTCCCGTGGCGAGGGACCGTCGTCTGGTGCGATGGCATCGACGTCGAGTCGCGGGCCCAGCGGCTCGGAACCCATATCGGTGGTGCCGCGGTGCACGAGGGCTACTGGGTGGACCTGGAGCAGGTGCGGCTCCTGCACGATCACTGGACGCGCACGCGCGCGCGCTTCGACGGCGCGCCGTCCGACACAGCGGCGCGCCAGCGCGTCGAGCGGGCCCTCGCGACGCGCGGGCTGCGGCTGCGTTACGCGCCGGCGCTGGCCCGCCAGCGGCGCCGCGAACGACGGGCGATCTCGCCTCCGCTCGGACAGGCGGAGCGCATGCGTCTGGCCGTGCTCGCGGAGCGCGCGCAGCCCGGGCGCCTCTTGGGCGAGCTGCAGTTCGAAGAGGTGGTCGATCTGATCGCGACGCACGAGGAGGGGCACCTCTGTGATCGCACGCGCTTCCTGCCGCTCTCGAGCGGCCTGGGCTCGATCCTCCACCTGCTCGTCGAGGAGGGCTTCTCGGCGCTGCGCGTGCAGACGCGGCTCGAGTACCGCGCCGAGCTCACCGCGTTGTGCGAGGTCGCGGACCCGCGGCTCGCGCTCGTCGATCTCTTGCTCGCAGCGGAGTCGGACCTCGCCGAGTCGCTCGGGCACGGGCCGGCCTACCGTCAACTGCTCTCCGACGTGCTCGGCGTGCTCGACGACGAACTCGAGATCGAACCGGAGGCGTGGCCCGAGCTCTCGCCGGACCACACCCTGCTGCACCAGCTCCACCACCTTCCGCCGGAGAAGCTGCGCAAGGTCGCGCGCGAGCTTGCTCGCCGCGAGGGCCTCCTGAGCTAGGCCCGCGACGAGCGGGCCTAACGAGCGCTTCAGGCCGGCTGCGTCGCGAGCACCTCGTCCATGTGCCGGAGGAGCACCTCGAGGTCGTCTTCCATGTGATCGCCCATGTGGCCGATGCGGAAGGTCTTGCCCTTCAGCTCGCCGTAGCCGTTCGAGATCTCGAAGCCGCGGGCGAGGAGCGCCTTGGCCATCGCCGCGACATCGATGTGGCCGGCACGGATGCAGGAGACAGTCGGCGAGGCGAAGGCGGGCGCCGGGAGCAGCTCCAGCCCGTGGGCGTGCGCCCAGCGAACCGTGCGCGCCTGCATGCGCGTGTGCTTGTCGAAGCGCGCCTGCCAGGCGGCTGCGCCGGACAGCTGGCGTTGGTCCTCCGGCAGCGTCGCGCCGGACGTGATGTCCTCGAGCTGCTTCGCGAGCGCGTAGTAGAGCGGCGTGCAGGGCGTGGCCGGCGGCTTCTTCGCGAGGTGGCCCTCGGTCAGGAGCACCGGGTCGAGCGCCCAGCCGCGGTGCGGCTGCTGACGCGCGGTCTCGAGGTAGCGCTCGGACGCGCAGAACACGGAGGCGCCGGGGGGGCAGGCGAAGGCCTTCTGCACGCCTGCGAAAGCGAAGTCGATGCCGTTCGCGTCGAAGTCGACGCGCGCGCCGGCGATGTAGCTGACGAGGTCGACGAGCAGGAGCGTCCCGGGGAACTCGCGCAGCACGTCGCTGACCGAGTCGATGGGCGTCCTGACGCCGGTGGACGTCTCGTTCGAGACGAGGCTGACGGCGTCGAAGGGGCCGGACTCCTCGAGGACGCGTCGCAGGTCCGCGGGCGCGATTCCCGTGCCCCACTCGAGCTCGATCGCCACGACCTCTTTCCCGAGCAGCTCGGCCATCTGACGGAAGCGGCGGCTGAACGCGCCGTTCTGGATCGCGAGCACACGCGGACCGACGCCCCGCAGCGAGGCCTCCATCATGCCGGAGGCGCTGACCGAGTGGACGGCGCATGAGGCGCTCGAGCCCGCCGCGAGGCCGAAGGCCAGGGGCAGGTGGGGGTCGATGCGATCGATGAGCTCGGTCATCGCCGGGGAGCGGTGCCCGATCGCGGGGCGCGCGCACTCGGCGAGAATTTCGGGGCGGACTTGGGTCGGACCGGGGATCCAGAGCATGGGACCGGATGGGGAGTGAGAGGTCGGTAGAGCGGGACCCGGGTGGTTGTAGCGAGGCGTCCGTCCGAGGCAAGGCCGACGTCTCCGGTTCCGCTGGATTCGGGCGGTTCCTGGCTTCAGCAACGCGCGCGGCGTCTGCGGGATTCAGGCCGTGGGGTGACGCTGCGCAGCGGCGAGCAGGGCAGCGTGCTCGCCGGTCTCGGCCAGCGCCATCCGCTCTTCGGGCGTCGTGAGCAGCGGCAGGAGCGCGGCGAGGTCCGCGTCCTGGCAGGTGACGAGCGCGGCCTCGAACACGTTCGCGCGCCGCTCCACGCCGCCGAAAGCGATGAAGCGCTGCACCTCACCAGCGGCCTCGAGATCGGTCGCGCCGTCGCCGATGAAGGCGACCGCGCCTGCGTCCGCTCGGGCTGCAATCGACTGGAGGACGGGTACCTTTCCGCCCGAGCGGGCCAGCGGCGAGTCCTCGTCGAAGCCTGCGTAGGTGCCCTGCTCGTCGAAGCGTATTTCGACGGCGTGCACGGTGTCCTCGCCCTCGACGCCGAGGGCGCGGGCGAAGGGCTCGACGGCGGGGAGCAGACCTCCGGAGACGACGACGACGCGCTTGCCTAGCGAGCGCAGGGCAAGGGTGAGCTCGCGGGCGTTCGGCAAGGCGCGCTCGAGGTACTGCGCCGCGACTGCGTCGACCGAGGCGCGGGTGGGCCGGATCAACTGGAGTCGCGCTCCGTACGCCGCTTCGAGCGGCAACTCGCCGTTCATCGCGCGCGCCGTCAGGGCCTCGACCGCGTCGCGGCAGTCGCGGGCGAGCTCCTCGATGCCTTCGATGAACGAGAGCGTCGAGTCGCAGTCGAACACGACCGTGCCGTAGGGCGGCGGGGCGTCGTCGATGGCTCCCACGCTAGAGCTCGACGAGGTGCACCTGCTCGATCGCCTCGATCCGCCGGATGGCGTCGAGGGTCTCCGCGCCGGGCGCCTCGTCAAGCGAGAGGAAGCCGGAGGCGGTCGCGTCCTTCTCGGCGGCGCCGAGCTCCATGCGCCGGATGTTCACGCCCGCGTCGCCCAGGAGCGAGCCGATCTCCCCGATCACGCCAGGGCGGTCATGGTGCTCGGTGATGAGCAGCCAGCCGGTCGGTGCGAGGTCGAGGTGCAGGTCGTCGACGCGCACGAAGCGCGGGTTGCGGCCGAAGACGGTGCCGCAAACGAGGTGGCTGCGCTCGCCGCCCTTGGAGGTTGCGCGCACCTTGATCAGGTCCTGGTAGGCGTAGCTCTCGCTCTCCGAGCCCTCGAGCAGGCGCACGCCGTGTTCGGCGGCGACGAGCTGCGCGTTGACGTAGTTCACGCCGCCGACGGACTTGCGCAGCGCGCCGACGAGGATCGAGAGCGGCAGGTACTCCTGCGCCTCCGAGACCAGCGCGCCGGAGAGCGTCACCTCGAGCTTGCGGACCTGCTGGCCCATGCGCTGGGCGAGGAACGAGCCCATCTTCTCGCCGAGCGTGACGTACGGCGCGATGCGCTTGAGCGTCGCGGCCGGCACGGCGGGGGCGTTCACCGCGTTGTGCGCAACGCCGTCGATCAGGAAGTCACCGATCTGCTTGGCGATGTCGATGGCGACGTTGAATTGCGCTTCGTGCGAGGACGCGCCGAGGTGCGGCGTCAGGATCACGTCGTCGCGGCCGACGAGCGGGTGCTCCAGCCCGGGGGGCTCGTCGGCGAGCACGTCGAGGGCCGCGCCCGCGATGTGACCGCTCTCGAGGCCGTCGAGGAGCGCGGCCTCGTCGATGAGTCCACCGCGTGCCGCGTTGATGATGCGCACGCCGGGCTTCGTCGTGGCCAGCCGCTCGCGGCTGAGGAGGTTGCGCGTCGCGTCGCTGAGCGGCACGTGCAGCGTGATGAAGTCGCAGGTCGCCGCGAGCTCGTCGAGGTCGACCAGCTCGACGCCTTCGACGGGTGACGCCTTGCCGGAGCTGGACAGGTACGGGTCGTGCGCGACGACCTCCATCTTGAGTCCGAGTGCGCGGTCCGCGACGACGCGGCCGATGCGGCCCAGTCCGATGACGCCGAGGCGCTTCCCGGTCAGCTCGGTGCCCAGGAGCCCCTTCTTCTTCCAGTCGCCGGAGCGCACGCGGCGGTCGGCGCGCGCGACGTGCCGCGAGAGCGCGCAGAGCAGCGCGATCGCCAGCTCGCCCGTCGTGGTCGTGTTGCCTGTCGGCGTGTTCATGACGACGACGCCGCGCTCCGTGGCGGTCTCGCAATCGACGTTGTCGACGCCGACGCCGGCGCGCCCGACGACCCGCAGCTCATCGGCGGCCTCCAGCACGCGCTTGGTGATCTTGGTGGCCGAGCGGACGATCGCGGCGTGGTAGCCGACGATCTTCGCGCACAGCTCGTCCTCGCTGAGGCCGGTGGCGACGTCCGGTGTGATACCGCGCTGGCGGAAGGACTCGAGGGCGGCGTCCGCGAGCTCGTCGCAGATCAGGACGCGCGCCTCGGCGGGGTGGAGCAGCTGGTTGGAGGGGGGCATGTCGTGTTGATCGGTCGGTTCAACCGCGCAGCGCGGCGCGGATCAGCTGTTCGGTTTCTAGCTTGGGGTCGTCCTTCACGAGCTTGTCGACGATCGCGCCAGCCTCCTTCTCCTTGTAGCCGATGGAGAGCAGGGCGAGCACGGCGTCGCTGCGACGGTCGTCAGCCGCCTCCGGCGCGGGGGCGTCGGTGAACGCGTGCTCCTTGCCGAAGCGCGCCACGCGCTCGGAGAGGTCGAGCAGGATCTGGTCGGCGGTGCGCTTGCCGACACCCTTCGCGCGCGTCAGCGCGGAGCGGTCCTCGGAGAGGATCGCCTCCACGAGTTTCGGCGCGTCGAGGCCGGAGAGCAGCGACAGCGCGACCGAGGGCCCGACACCGCGCACCGTGAGCAGCAGCCGGAACAGGTCGCGCTGGTCGGCGCCTTCGAAGCCGTACAGCGTGTGCGCGTCCTCGCGCACGACGAGGTGCACCCAGCAGCGCGCCTTCTGCCCCTCGGCGAAGCGCGTTCCGAACGGGATCAAGAGCGAGTAGCCAACGCCGCCGACGTGGAGCACGAGCGCGGTGGGGGCCTGACGGACGACGACGCCTTCAAGGAATTCGTACACGGATGCGCTGGGCGGGGTCAGGCGGGTGGGAACGAGACGAGCCGGCGCGGTGGGGCGCGCCGGCTCGAGATCAGGCCGCGCCGCCGAGGCGGCGCGCGTCGGCGCTACTTGTCCTTGGAGGACTTCAGCTTGAGGTTGAACTCGCCGAGCTTGCTGCGCAGCTCCATCAGCGAGGTGACCCCGAAGTTCGGCATGCCGAGCAGCTCGTCCTCCGAGTGCTGGACGATGTCGCCGACGGTCAGGCAGCCGAGGCCTTCGACCGTGCGACGCGCGCGGATCGACAGCTCGAGGTCGGCGATCGGGCGGTTCATCGCCTCGACGTTCTCACCCGACGTGTAGCGCTTCTGCGGCGCTTCGATGCTCATCACGGCCTCTTCGCGGGCCATGCCGAGTCGCAGCCCCTTGCTGCCGAGAATTTCCTTTATTTCGTTCAGCGAGGTCTCGCCGAAGTTCTTGTAGCTCAAGAGCTCCTGCTCCGTCTTCCGCACCAGATCGCCGAGCGTCATGATGTTCATCTTGTTGAGGCAGTTGCGGGCCCGGACCGACAGCTCGAAGTCGGTGATCGGGATGCGCAGGATCTGGTTGAGTCGATCCTCCTTCCGCTCCAGGTCCTCGTCGTAGTACATCGTCATGCCCGCGATCGCATGCCCGAGGTACAGCCGCGCGCGCGAGTCCATCGGATCGCTCTTCGCGACGACGTCGTAGCAGGCGGCAGCCTCCTGATCCTTGCCCATGTCCTCGTACAGGATGCCGAGGTTCATCAGCGTGCTGCGCTCGATCGGTCGCATGCTGACGAGCTGCTGGTAGCAGGCGAGCGCGACGTCGTCGAGGCCGAAGCGCTCGGCGAGGAAGCCGAGGCGCATCAGGTTGCGACGCATGCTCGGGTCGAGCTCGCGCGCGCGTTCGTAGTGCTCGATGGCCTTCTGCCACTCGCGACGCAGCTCCGCGCCGCGACCGAGCAGGTGCTGGCCCCAGGCGCTCGTGTGAAAGTCCTCACCCGCGGCGGCGAGGTCGGCGTCCAGCTGCTCGAGCACGGGCGTGACGGCGGCGTCGTCGTGCTCGTCCTTGCCGTCGAGCGCTGCGTCGAGCCGCGCGCTCAGGTGGCCGCCGAGCGGCTTCGGCTCGCCCGGATACTTCTCCGAAAGGCTCTTGAAGATCGGCGCGGCCTCGGAGGCGCGGCCGAGCGACATCAGCGCGTTCGCGCGGGTGAACGAGGCGACGACGTCGCCCTCGTGCCCGGCGAGGCAGCGGCTGGCGTCCTCGTACTCGGCGATCATCCAGGCGCCCAGGCCGCGGCGGCGGCCCTCTTCGCCGGACTCGCTCATGGACAGGATGACGCGCCGGAAGGAGTCGAGCGCCTTGCGGCTGGAAAACACCTCTCTGCGGGCCTCCTCCAGGGAGTTGAAGCTCGGGATCTCGGCGGTCTTGAGGTCGAAGCCCAGGATGGGAACTTCGGGCTGGGCCGGTTCGGCCACGACGTCGTTGAACTCGGTCACGGTGCTCTCGGTCTCCGGGAAAGCAGCTGGCTGGGTTGGGACCCAAGGAGATGGGACCCAGGGGCCGCGTGCGCCCGCGGCGGGCGCTGTTCGGCGACTCCAGGGGCGGCGGGCACCATGGAGTCGAGGGGTCGCGTGGCCCCGGCGTGGAAGGTACGCGAATTCGAGGCGAAGAGAATAGGTCTCGCGAGGGGGGGCGTCAACTGCACTCGATTCCACGCTCGCGGCGCCTTTCCAGCCAGCGGGCAACGGCGCCAATTCTGCGTCGCGGCGCGGGATTCGGGCCCTCCGGTTTCCTAGCTTGGCTTCCAACACCGCGGCAGGGGCGCCGCGACGACCCTGGAGGGGCAACTTGGACAAGTTCATCGTGGAGGGGGGCGTGCGACTCGAAGGCGAGGTCGCAACGGCCGGGGCCAAGAATGCGGTGCTGCCGGTCATGGCGGCCAGCTTGCTGGCGTCGGGACCCCTCAGGGTGCGCAACGCACCGCAGCTGGCGGACGTGGAGACCATGCAGCGGGTCCTCGGGGACCTCGGCTGCGAATCCAGCCGGGACGAAGAGGGCACGCTGATCCTTCAGTCCGGGGAGATCCGCACCACCAAGGCGGGTTGGGAGCACGTGCGCAAGATGCGCGGCTCGGTCTGCGTCCTGGGGCCGCTGCTGGCCCGCGCCGGCCGCGCCGAAGTGAGCCTCCCGGGCGGCTGCGTCTTCGGCGTACGCCCGATCGACGTCCACCTGCGCGGCTTCGAGGCCCTCGGGGCCAAGGTCCGCGTCGAGCACGGCTTCGTCATCGCCGAGGCGCCCCCGGGCGGCCTCGTCGGCAGCGAGCTGTTCCTCGGCTCCGCATTTGGGCCGACCGTGCTCGGGACCGCCAACGTCCTGATGGCCGCCGTCCTCGCCAAGGGCCGGACCGTGCTGCACGGCGCCGCCTGCGAGCCGGAGGTCGTCGACCTCGGCCACGCGCTGCAGGCGATGGGGGCCAAGATCGAAGGCCTCGGCTCGCCGCGGCTCGAGATCGAGGGCGTCGACGAGCTCGGCGGCGCCGAGGTCTCCGTGATCCCCGACCGCATCGAGGCGGGCACCTACGTCCTCGCCGGCGCGATGACGGGCGGCCGCGTGCGCGTCACCGGCTGCAGGCCGGACCACCTCTCCGTCCTGATCGAGCGCCTGCGCGACGCCCACGTGCCGGTCGAGGTCGGCCCCGACTGGATCGAGACCCAGCCCTACGACCCGCGCGACCCGGCCCAGCGCCCGCGCTCCACCGACGTCACGACGCACCCCTTCCCGGGCTTCCCGACGGACCTGCAGGCCCAGTGGATGAGCCTGATGACGATGGCCGACGGCATCTCGATCATCACCGAGCGCATCTACCCCGACCGCTACATGCACCTGCCGGAGCTCGCGCGCCTCGGCGCCTCTGTGCGCCGCGAGGGGCCGGCCGCGGTCGTGCGCGGCACCGAGCGCCTGTCCGGCGCGCCGATCACGGCCTCGGACCTGCGGGCCTCGGCGGCGCTGGTGCTCGCGGGCCTGGTGGCCGAGGGCGAGACCGAGATCCACCGCGTCTACCACATCGACCGCGGCTACGAGCGCATCGAGGAGCGGCTGGCGCCGCTGGGCGCGCGCATCCAGCGCGTGCCGGAGTAGCGCCGCGACGCCGCCCGCGGCGCGTTCGGGCCTCCGGCGCATCGGGTTGCGGCCGCGGGGAATCCCGGGCCGCGCCGCGCCCGTTCACTTGTCGAGCTTCGACCAGCCCGACTTCTGCGCGTGAGCCTGCACCTTCGCGTAGACCTCGTCCCACAGCGCCCGGTCGCAGCCCTCCGGGCCTTCGGCCGAGCGGCTGAACCAGAGGACGGCGGCGGCGGACGGGCCGAACCCCGGGTCGTCCAGCGCCAGGGACAGGGTTCGCAGGGCCGCCTTGGAGTCGCCCCCCTGCCAGGTCTGCTTCGACGAGAGGAACGCGGCCAGGGCAGAACCGGTCGAGGCGGGGGCCGTGGGGCTGTGGACGAGGGACTCGGCGTAGGCGCGGGCGTAGTCCGCCCCGAACCGGTCTCCGCGCAGGGTCGAGGAGACGAACAGGGTGACCGCGGCCGCGCGGTTCATCTCCCCGTCGGAGCCGCCGTGCTCACCGCGGCCTCCCTGCTCCAGCACGGTCTGGAGGCGACCGTCCCCGCGGCGGAGGAAGAACTCCGCGAGCAGGAGGCCCTGCTCCGAGGTCTCACCGGTGAAGAGGGTCTCCGCCGTCATGCTGCGCCCGAGCTGCTCGACCCAGATGGGATCGAAGCGGTCGATCCACTCGACCGCGACGAGCTGAAGGCTGGACTCACGGAACTCCCGGCACTCCGGATCGAAGGCAGAGAGATAGGCGAGCGCGGCCTGCGGCTCGCGGGCGTGGAGCGCGGCGGCGTTGACGAGGCAGGCCTGCTGCATGGGGGGCTTCGTCGCGCAGAGCCAGGCCGCCAGGTCCTCGGCCGGGACGTCCGACCAGTCGAGGCCGTGCAGGCACTCCCAGATCGCATCCAGCTCGGCGGGCTGGAGGGCGCGGCCCTCCAGCTCGGGATCCAGGCACGTGTTCGCCCGTCCGAGGACGTCCGCGGCCGCGCCGGGTTCGGCGTAGGTCGGGGCGTCGGGCTCGGCGCTTGCGGTGCGAGCGTCCGACCGCTGGGGGAGTGGCGTGGACTCGACGACCTCGGTGGCGGGGGCGACCCCGGGCCCGTCGCGGTGCAGCCCCGACTCCGAAGTGGCGACTCGGCGCGAGGCGAGCACGACGAGCAACGCGCCGCCGGACAAGGCCAGGGCGAGCGTGAGGCCGGCTGCTTTCCAGTTCGAGGACACGAGGAGACTCCTGCCCCGAGCCTAGCACCGTCGTCCGCGGTGGTCGTGCCGCTCGTCGTGACCCGTCCGACCCGGGGGCCCGCCCCACCCGATCGCGGGTGGGGCGGGCGCCGATCGTCGAG
>CAYGST010000063.1:0-14510 GCA_964352415.1 uncultured Planctomycetaceae bacterium
CGTCAGCGGCAAGAGCACGCTGCTGCGCAGTCTGATCGGACTGGTGCCGCGCCACGGCGGCGAGGCGTGGCTCGACGGCGTGGCGCTGGCCGGCGACGGCACGGCGATCCGCGAGCGCTGCACGTTCGCCCCCGGCGAGCTCGCGTTCTACGGCGGCATGCGGGCGGAGGCGCAGCTCGACTGGCTCCTGGCGGGCCGTAGCGCCGAGGAGCACGCACGCGCCCGGGCAACTGCCGGGGACCTGGGCTTGCCGCTGCGCGACCGCGTCCGCTCCTACAGCCACGGCATGAAGCGCCAGCTGCTCTTCTCCGCCGCCATCGCTCCCCGCGTCCCGGTGCGCATCCTCGACGAGATCACCGAGGGGCTCGACCCCTCCAAGCGCGGCGTCGTGCTCGAGCTCCTGCGCGAGGACGCGGCGTCGGGAACGACGATCCTGCTCTCCTCCCACCACCTCGCCGAGGTGCGCCGCGCCTGCGACGCCATGGTCTTCATGCGCGCAGGCGAGAAGCTCTCCGAGGAGAGCGCCGCAGAGATCCAGAGCCGCGCGCGCCGCACGTTGCAGCTGCACTATCCCGCGGACGTCGACCGCGCCGGGGTGCGCCTCGTCGCGGAGGCGAACGGCGCCGAGCGCGTCAGCGGGGAAGGCGGTCGCGTCGTCCTGCTGCTCCGCGACGAGGACCCGCGCCCCATGCTCGCCGCGCTCTGCAGCGCCTCCGAGCTGCCACCGCCCGCCCGCATCGAGTACGGCGAGCTCTCGCTCGAGGACCTCTACCGCGACCTCTACGGCACGGACGCCTGCTGATGGAACGCACCCTGCGCGCCTACCTGCTGCCGGCCCTCGCGTACTTCCTCCTCTTGGAGGCGATGCTCGCGGCCGCGCTGCTGTACTGGCCGAACTTCCAGGAGAACATCGGTCAGCTGAAGGCGATGGCGCCGATCGACATGCTCAAGGACATGGTCGATCAGCTCGCCCAGGGCGGCATCGAGGCCTACGTCGTCGGCCAGCACTTCTTCAAGGGCTGCAACACCCTCGGGACCGCCGCCGCGGTCGTGTTCTCCGCGGGCGCGGTCGCTGGCGAAGTGCACCGCGGGACCTTCGAGCTGTGGCTCGCGCGGCCGTTCAGCCGCAAGCGTCTTCTGCTGGAGCGCTGGATCGTCGGCGCCCTCGCGCTGACCCTACCGGTCTTCCTGACGACGCTGACGATCCCGTGGCTGCTGAGCTTCGTCGACACCGAGGTCGCCCTCGGCCCGCTGATGCTCGGCGCGCTGCACCAGTCGGTCTTCCTGCTGGTCTTCTACTCGTTCACGTTCTTCCTCTCGACTCTGTTCGACAACCCGATGGGCATCGCGCTGTCGGTGCTGTTCGGGACGACGCTCGCCTTCTCGATCTACCTCGTGAAGGTGCTGACGCACTGGTCCGTGTATCGCCTCGCCGACATCGAGGTCTTCATGAAGATCCTCAAGCGCAGCGAGCTGGACCTCGTGCAGGTGGGCGCGCTGGTCGGCGTGACCGGCCTCTTCCTGGTGCTGTCGATCGGCGTGTTCCAGCGCAAGGTGCCTTGAGCCTCGCGGTGGATCAGAACAAGCGGGCGAGAGCCGCGCGCACCTGGTAGCCGAACGCCTGACCGCGCTGGTACTTGGGCGCCTGCGCCACGAGCGCGTGGACGTCCGCGTAGGCCGAGCGCGCCTCGTCCTTGCGACCGAGCGCGGCCAGCGCGCGGCCGCGCCAGTACGCCGACCGCGGCGAGGGTCCCTGCAGCACCTCGAAGCGCTCCAGGTTCACGAGCGCTTCCTCTGCGGCCCCCGCGCCGAGGCGCGCCTCGCCGAGGAGCAGCAGCACCTCGCCGTACGCGTGTCGCTCGTCGAGCTCTGTAGCGCGCGCCAGCTCCTCGACACCTCCACTGCGATCCGCCGTGCGGAGCAGCGCCTGACCCAAGCGGTAGTGCCACTCCGGGTTCTCGGGCTCCCAGGCCACGGCATCTCCGAGGGGATCGAGCGCCTGCGCCGGGCGGCCGTTCTGGAGCAGCAGGCGGCCGAGCTTGCCCCGCATCTGCGGCGTGTCGACCTGGCCGAGCTCTCGGGTCTGTGAGGCGAGCTTGCGCTGGGCCGACCACCAGGCGCCCCCCTTCGCCACGACCGCGCTGACGAGGATCGCCGCGAGGAAGAAGCCGAACAGCGGTACGCGGAAGAGGCCGCCGACGAGCGGCAGCTGTCGCAGAACGAACAGCGCCACGAAGACCGCGAGGAAGTAGCCCAGGAATCGCACAGCGCGATTGAATACGCTCCGCCACCGACATGGCTAGCGAAAAGGAGGACACGGGCGCGCAGCGGCGCGCCTCGCCGCGCGCCCGCGCGCTCGTACGCCGTGAGATCGGGCGGACCTTGGGCGCGGGGCTGCTGCTGCCCGCGCGCGCTTTCGGGCAACTCGGCTACCAGCTCGAGCTGGCCGCCAAGGTGCGCGAGGACCTCGCCAGCGAACCCATCTTCGCGCCCGACGAGCGCGAGCTGAAGCTGCCTGACCGTCCACTGCGGATCTTCATCAGCTGCGCGGAGGCCTCCGGGGAGACCCACGCGGTCAATCTCGTCGCCGCGCTGCGCGCCGTCCTCGCAGAGCGCGGGGCCCCCGAACCCGAGCTCGTCGGCCTGGGCGGAGAGCGGCTGCGCGCCGCGGGCGTGCGCACCGTGGGAGACCCGGTGCGCAGCGCGCGCATGGGCTTCTCCGGCGTACTCGGCGCGCTGCCGTTCTACCTGCACTTGCTCGAGGACGCCGCGGACGCGCTGCTCGTCGGGACGGACCTCTACATCGGCGTCGACTCGCCCGCCCTGCACGTCCCGCTCGCTCACATCGCGCGGGGCGCCGACGTGCCCGCCGTGCAGTACATCACGCCGCAGTACTGGGGCTGGGCTCCATGGCGCGTGCAGGGCTTCAGCAAGGCTGTCGATCGCGCGCTGTCGATCCTGCCCTTCGAGCCCGCGTGGTTCGCGCGTCATGGCGTCCACGTCGAACACGTCGGGCATCCCCTGCTCGACGAGCTCGAACCGCTCACGAGCGACGACCGTGCGCCGCGAGCAGACGGCGGTTCGCGAACCCTCGCAGTCCTGCCGGGCAGCCGACGGTCGGTGATCGCGCGCAACCTGCCGCTGATGCTGGAGACGCTGCGCGGACCGCTGGAGCTGGACGCCACGTGGCAGCTGTGCCTCCTGCAGAGCGGCGGCCAGCACCTCGAACTCCTCGAGCGCTTCGTGGAGGAGAGCGGACTCGACTCGGCGCGCGTGCGCATCTCCACGGCGCTCGAGGACGAGCTGAGAGGCGCCGAAGCCGCGCTGTCGGTCTCCGGAACGATCCTGATCCACCTCCTGCGACGACGCCTCCCGACCGTCGTGCTCTACCGGCTCTCGAGCGCCTCGGAGGAGTGGCTCGGCCGTCACTTCCTCACGGTCCCCTACTTCTCCTCCGTCAACCTCCTGGCGGGGCGCGAGGTCTACCCGGAGTTCAGCTTCGCAGGCGACGCAGCGCCCCCCGAACTCCGCTCGGCCGTCGAGCGCCTGCTCGTCGACGCTGGGTGGCGCGCCGAGGTGCGCGCGGAGCTCGAGGTCGCGCTCGAACGCCTCGGCCCGGCTGGCGCCAGCCGGCGGGCGGCCCTTGCGGCCCTGGCCTGCGCGCGCCGATAATCCGCCTTCAGGACCTCTCCATGGCCGCTCCCGCAGATTTCCCCGACTCCTGGCTGAAGAACGCCACGCCTCAGGAGAAAGAGCGAGCCATGGGAACGGAAGTCACACAGCTGATGCTGGCCACCAAGCGCGGCGATCTCGCAGCCTTCGACTCCCTGGTCGAGAAGCTCCGACGCCGCGCCTTCTTCGTGGCCAAGTCGCTCGTCGGCTCGCGCGAGGATGCGCTCGACCTCGCCCAGGAGACGTTCCTCAAGATCTTCCGCGCCCGCGAGACCTTCCGCGACGGCGAGCCCTTCCTGCCCTGGTTCCACCGCGTGCTGCGCAACACCTGCTACAGCCACCTGCGCAAGCGCGGCCGCCTGCGCAAGATCTCACTCTCTGCGAAGGCTCCCGGCGCCGACGAGGACGACGGCGACTGGCAGCTGGAGGACCCACGCACACCGGATCCCTCCGATCGTCTGCAGGCCGACGAACAGTCCGGCGCCTTCGAGGACGCGCTCGCCAAGCTCTCCGCGCGTGACCGTGAGATCCTCTCCCTGCGCCACTTCCACGGCCTGCCGTACAAGGCCATCGCCGAGTCCCTCGACATCCCGCAGGGCACCGTGATGTCCCGCCTCTTCCACGCCCGCAGGAGGCTGCGCGAGCAGCTGGCGGGCACCCTCGACGCCATGCCCGATCCGACGGGGACCGAGATCCAGGCCCTGGGGGACGTCTCCTGATGGACGCCATGGGACACCCTTCACGAGACGACCTCCTGGTCATGGCCTACGTCGACGGCGAGCTGGCCGATGACCAGCGAACGGCCTTCGACCAGCGCCTGGCGAACGAGCCCGAGCTCGTGCGCCAGGTGGCTGCCTATCGCAAGCTCGAGGTCCTCGCGCGTCACGTCGCCCCGCCCGAGCCTGCAGATCACGAGTGGCGCCGCATCCGCGAGGAGCCCGTGCGCCGCGCGGGCGTCGGCCTGGGCTGGCTGCTGCTCGCCGGCGGCGTGTTCGTCATCGGCCTTTGGCTGCTGGTCGAGGTGACTCGCTCGGACGCCACCGCACTTCAGAAGTTCGGAGTCTGCGCCCCCGTCGGCGGCTTCCTGCTGCTCCTGCTCATCCGCCTGCGTGACCGCGTGCGGCTCTACCCGCTCGACCCGTACACGGAGGTGCAGCGATGATGCTCGTCACGATCAACAGCGTCCCCGGCCGCGACGTCGCCGAGGTCTTCGGCATCGTGCGCGGGACGACCGTCCGCGCCCGACACGTCGGCCGCGACATCTCGGCCTTCCTCACGAACCTCGTCGGCGGCGAGGTCGAGGAGTACACGAAGCTGCTCGCGGAGGCCCGCGAGCAGGCGCTCGATCGCATGCGCGCCGAAGCCCTCGCGCTCGGCGCGGACGCCGTCATCGGCGTCCGCTTCACGGGGACCGAGATCGCCTCGGGCGCCGCCGAGATCCTGGTCTACGGAACGGCCGTCAAGCTCGCGCCGTAGGCCTCCGGGTCACTTCGTCACGCGGATCTCGTCGATCGGCTTGCGCACCAGCAACGGGACCTCGCAGTCCGGCGTCGGGAAGCCGACCGGGATGAGCATGTAGGCGCGCTCGTTGTCCGGCCGCTCGAGGATCTGTTCGAGGAACTTCATCGGGCTGGGCGTGTGCGTCAGCGTCGCGAGCCCCGCGCGGTGCAGCGCGACGAGCAGGAAGCCGAGCGCGATGCCGATGGACTCGTTCGTGTAGTAGTACTGCACCTTGACGCCGTCCTCGACGCCGAAGGCCTTGCGGAACAGAACGATCAGCGCCGGGGCGACCTCGAGGAACTCCTTGTTCGCGTCCGTGCCGAGCGGAGCGAGGGCTTGAAGCCACTCGTCGTTCATGCGCCCGCCGTAGTTCTGGCGCTCCTCCTCCTCAGCCGCCTCGCGGATCTGACGCTTGACCTCGGGGTCGGTGACGACGACGAAGGTCCAGGGCTGCTGGTGCGCCCCCGAGGGAGCGGAGCCCGCGCAGCGGATGCACTCGTCGAGGACCTCGGGCGGCACGGGCTCCGCGCTGAAATGGCGCACGCTGCGGCGCCGCGCCAGATCGTTCGCGAAATCCCCGGCGCGACGGACCATCTCGGCCGGCTCCAGGCGCTGGAAGTCCAGGGGGACGAAGTCGTGCTCGCTCATGCGGATTGGGGGGCCTGATGGGAAGCCGGGCGCGTCCTCGGCTTCCGAGAGCGCAGGCGGCGCGGCGAGAAGGGTATCCTGGGCGCCGGAATGAACCCAGCGCGCCCCGCCCCGTTCGCTCCGACCCCCCGACTCGGACACGCGCAACCGACATGAATTCGATCCTTCGCTCCGCCCTCCTCGCCCTCGCTCTGACGCCCGCCATGACGGCCTCGGCTGCCGCCGCCCCGGCGCCCGGGGCGAGTCACGTGCTACCCGCCGCGCAGACCATCGATCTCAAGTCGGAGATCGACACGAGCGTTCGCTGGCTGCGCGCCAAGCAATCGCCCGACGGCAGCTACGGCGCCTCGGTCAAGAGCACCGCCTGGGTCCTGCAGGCCTTCGCGATGTCGCCCCGCAAGTACAAGCGCCGCGACGGCCCGTACATCGCCGCGGCCCTCGACTACCTCCAGTCGAAGCAGAACCCCGAGACCGGCGGCATCTACGACAAGGACGCCGAGGGCTTCCAGCGAGCGGAGCAGGCGACGCTCGCCTGGCTCGCGCTGAGCCAGTACGACGACGCCGCGAGCAACGCCGTGCAGGCCAAGCTCGAGACCTACTTCGAGACGCCGCTCAAGCCGACGAACTGGAAGGAGCGCACCAAGGCGGCGGCCGAGGTCGAGGTCAACCGCTGGCTCGCGAGTCGACAGGACGACGGCTCCTGGGACGGCCTCGAGGGCTCGCTCGTACGCACCTCCGAAGCGATCCTCGCGCTGACGGCCTGCCGCGCCATCCTCGAGCCCGCGGCCGGACCCGCGACGAGCGCGACGAAGCTGCCGAAATTCGACGAGGCCGACCGCGGCGCCACCGTCGCGGCGATGCGCCGCGGCGCCCTGTTCCTGCTCGCCACGAGCGAGGACGGACTGTGGGGCGCGCCGGGACAGCCCGACCTCGGGCTCACCGCGATGGCGCTCGGAGCGCTGCAGGAGCTGCCGACGCCGCGTGACGAAGGCGTGCAGCAGGTCATCGACCAGGGCCTGAAGTGGCTCGCCGCGCACCAGGACGAGGCGGGCGCGATCCACGACGGCAAGCTCAAGAACTACCTGACGTCGGCTTCGATCCTCGCCCTCGCGAAGAGCGGCGACGCGACGTACTCGGAGGCGATTCAGAAGGCCATGCGCTTCCTCGTCTCGCTCCAGGCGGACGAGGGCGAGGGCTACACCGACGGCGACCTGTACTACGGCGGCATCGGCTACGGCGGCGACGAGCGGCCGGACCTCTCCAATCTCCAGATGGCCCTCGAAGCCCTCGACGCCGGCGGCCTCGACAAGGGCGACGCCGCCTTCAAGCGCGCGCTGAAGTTCCTCGAGCGCACGCAGAACCGCTCCGAGTCGAACGACGTGAATATCGAGGACGGCGGCGTGACCATCCGTCCTGGGGACGACGGAGGCTCGGGCTACGCGCCCGGCGACTCGAAGGCCGGCTTCGAGACGCTCGCCGACGGGACCAAGATCCCGCGCTCCTACGGCTCGATGACCTACGCGCTGCTCAAGGGCTTCATCTTCGCCGGGCTCCCCAAGGACGACCCGCGCATGCAGGCGGCCTGGAAGTGGATCCGTGAGCACTACACCCTCGACGTGAACCCCGGCTTCGAGGCGACCGGCGACCCGGCCGCGCCCTATCGCGGGCTGTTCTACTACTTCCACTCGATGGCCCGCGCCCTCGACCTCTACGGCGAGGAGACGATCGTCGACGGCCAGGGCAAGTCGCACGCGTGGCGCAGCCAGCTGTGCGGACGCTTGATCGCGATGCAGCGCAAGGACGATGGATCGTGGCTCAACGAGAACGCGCCGAGCTGGTGGGAGGGCAACCCTGTGCTCGCGACGTCCTATGCGCTGCTCTCGCTGGGCGCCGCGCTGCCCGAGGAGTAGGACGCAAGAGTCCCGCGTGAGCGGCGCTCGGCGTAGGACGCGTCGTCGTTCACCGGGGCCGTGCCGGCACGGGCTCGCCGGTCCGCTTCTGCCCCGTGGGAACGGACGGCGCGCGCTCGAAGAGCAGGCGGGCCTTCCCTGGGGAGATTCGCTACCTTCGCGCCATGCCCAGGCACATCCGCGTCTACCGCCGTCTCGAGGGCGACCTGCTGCGCTCCGGCAAGATCGTGCTGCAGGTCGATGACAGCTTCTTCGACCTGACCGAGAAGCTCTGGGAGTCCGGGTCGCCGCTCCTGCTCTCGACCCTCGCCGCGCGCGGCTGGTTCGAGCCCGAACGCTTCGACTCCTGGCTCGACGAGGCCGAGCCGCCCCCCGCGCGCCCGATCGCCGCGGACGACGTCCTGCTCCCTCCGCTGCTCCCGACCGAGGTCGGCAAGATTCTCGCGCTGGGGAAGAACTTCCGCGCCCACGCGGAGGAGTTCGACGAAGCCGTCCCGGAGGAGCCGCTGTTCTTCAACAAGCTCCCCGAGACGATGCGCGGCCACAACCAGACCGTCACTCCGCCGCAGGGGTACACGGGCCGCTTCGACCACGAGGTCGAGCTCGCTGTCGTGCTCGGTCGCAAGCTGGAGCGCGTCGACGAGTCTGCGGCCTTCGAGTCCATCGCCGGCTACATGGTCGCCAACGACCTCACCCTGCGCACGACCCAGGGCGCCGACCGCGCTCAGCAGTACCCGTGGTTCCGCGCCAAGAACTTCGATGGTGCCTGCCCGATCGGGCCCTGCTTCGTCCCCGCCGCGCAGCTCAACCCTTCCGAGCTCAAGATCAGCGCGCACGTCAACGGCCGCCAGCGCCAGGAGGCGCACCTTCGGGATCTGGTCGTGACGGTTCCCCACGCGATCTCGTTCCTCTCGCAGCACCTCACCCTGCGTCCCGGCGACATCGTGCTGATGGGCACGCCGGCGGGGGTCGGTCCGCTGGAGGACGGCGACGAGGTCGTCTGCACGATCCAGGGCATCGGCGAGCTGCGCACGCTCGTGAAGCGCTGAGCGCGCGCCCTGGCAACTAGCGCAGCGGCTCGAGCCAGACGACGGCCGAGCCTTCGCGGGCGAGCGCGCGCGAGTCCTCGCGGTCGACCTCGCCGGTCAGCCAGGGATCCAGCGCGCGCCAGCCGTCGAGCCGCAGCTCGAGGTGCCCCGGCGGAGCGTCGAGCTGCAACCGAAAGCGCCCCTGGGCGTCGCTGCGTCCGGCGCGCTCGCCATCCGCGAAGACCTCGACGTCGGCGAGGGGACGCGCAGCGTGCACGAGCCCCGCGCGCGACCAGGAGTCCTCGCGCGGCAGCGGGAGACGCGCGCTCGACGCGTCGCGGAAGATCAGCTCACAGCCCCAGCCGGGTTCGAGCTCGATGACCGCGGGCAGGTCCACTGCGGCGCTCCAAGCGAGGGAGCTTCCCCAGCTCGGACGGAAGCCCTCGCGCCACAATCGCCAGCTCGAAGCAGGCACGTTCGGACCAAGCCACGCAGCGCTCTCGCCGGCCGCGATTTCGCGGCCGCGCGGGAACCACCACTCGGGTGACGAGAGGTGCAGCCCGTAGGTCTCGAACGGCTGCTCGGAGCCGGCGGCCCGCACCACCGGCGTCCACTCGAACAGGGGCTCGAGCGGCGCGAGCGCGAACGCAACGCCGTCCTCGAGCCCGGCCGCGTCGACTTCGATCGATGCGGGCTCGTAGCGCCGGCCGTCCAGCCCGAAGACCTCGAGCTCGTAGCGGCTGCGCGGAAGCCCGGCGAAGATCCCCGCGGCGCCGACGCCCACTCGCTCGGTCTGAGCGAGCCAGCCGTTCTCCATGCGCGTGTGCAGGCTGCGGCGCACGGTCGGATCGTCGAGCGAGCGCAGGCTCACGACCGCCTCCGGCGCGTCCTGTTCCTCGCCGCTCCCGATGATCGCGAGTGGAAGATTCACCTCACCTTCCAGCGCAGCGACCTCGTACACGGCGCCATCTGCGTGGCCGCCCTCCACGTCCACGTGCACGTGCACCTCGGGACGCCCTTCGGGGCGCAGGTGGAGATCGTGGTGCCCGGGCTCCACGCCGTCGAAGCGGAACGCCCCCTCGCCGTCGGTGCGCGTCAGCACCGGCCCCAGGAAGACGCGCGGCGTCTCGCTGCCGCTCTCGGCGTACAGGCGCACCTCCATCTCGCGCAGCGGCTCGCCGTTCGAGTCACGCACGACGCCGCCGAAGCTGCCGTACTGCACCAGCTCGAGCGCGACGGGCTCGGCCAGCACGCCGCGCGTCGATGGAACCGCGGCGCGCGCGAACCAATCCTTGTAGCGCAGTCGTAGCTCGACGAAGACGGTGCGCTGCGCGTCGTGCGGCCGCTCGACGCGCAGGTAGCGCAGCCGCGGCGGATCCCCGGGTCGCAGCACCTGCCAGCTCCAGGGACGGAAGGTGCCGTCCGATGCGTGCTCGACGACGCGCGCTTCCCAGCGCGCGGGTTCGGACGCGGCCGCCGCGAGGAACGCGAGCGAGTAGCTGGGGCCCGGCTCGACGCGCACCACGTGCACGACGGGTTCGGCGAGGGCGGGGTCATGCTCGACGACCTGCTCGCCGGGTTCGCACCACGGGCCGTCGCGATCGAGTCCGCAGACGATACGGATCTGCCCGGCGACCAGCGCGGACTCGGCGAGGAAGTGGCCAGTCGCGGAGGCGCGAACGATCTGCGGCTCACCGTCGGTGCCCTGCAGCCGCACCCACACGTCCGGCCACGGCTGCGCGGTCGCTGCGTCGATGACGCGCCCTCGTGCGAGCTCCGGCCCCGCATCCGCAAAGAGCGCAGCAGCGGCGCGCGCCTCGGCCAGCCGGGCCTCAGCCCGCGCCGTGGCCAGCTGCGCATCCTGTTTCTGCGCCTGCGCAGCGGACTGCGCAGCGGCCTCGGCGGCGGCGCGCTGCGCCTCCTCCGCGCGCCCGCAGCCAGCGAGCGCGACGGCGAGGGCGAGTCCCAGCGTGCAGAGGAGCCGCCTCACCGGGCGCCGGCCTTGGGCCGCGCGATGCTCTTCGGGACGGTGAACTGCCGATGGCCTTCGATCCCGCCGAGGAAGCCGAAGCCCGACTGGCGCGCGCCGACCCAGGGCAGGCCCGGCGCGCCGCCGAGGTACTGGTTGACGCCGACCTGGCCTGCGTGGATGCGGCCGGCCATGCGCAGGCCGCGCGCCTCGTCCGCCGTGAACACGTTGGCGCCGAGGCCGTAGTGCGTGTCGTTGGCGAGCTGCACCGCTTCGTCCTCCGCGCCGGAGAAGCGTGTCAGGCTGACGACCGGCCCGAAGGTCTCCTCGTGCGTGATGCCCGCCTCCGCCGCGACGCCCGTGAGCACGACGGCCGGGTGGAAGTAGCCCTCCGACGCGGGCGCCTCGCCGCGGAAGGCCACCCGTGCGCCGGCCTCGACCGCGGCGGCGAGCTGCGCCTCGACCTTGGCGCGCTGTTCGGCGCTGACCATCGGTCCCATGTCGATGCCCGCCTCGAAGCCGTCGCCGCAGCGCCAGGCCTTGGCCTTCTCCAGAACGCGGGCCTCGAAGTCGTCCGCAACGGCGTCCGCGACGTAGACGCGCTCGACCGAGCAGCAGACCTGGCCCGCGTTGCGCAGGCTGTGCCGTACCGCGCACTCGGCGGCCGCTTCGAGGTCGGCGTCCTCCATCACGATCAGCGGGTCCTTGCCGCCGAGCTCGAGGACGAGCCGCTTCAGGTCCCCCGCCGCGGCGGCCATGATGCGCTTGCCGGTCGCGCGCGAGCCGACGAAGCCGATCATGTCCACGTCGCTCGCGACGAGCGCCGCGCCGGTCGCGCCGTCGCCCTGGACGAGCTCGAGCACGCCGGGCGGCAGGTCGGCGCCGACGATCTCGGCCAGCGCAGCGCCGACGAGCGGCACGAGCTCGCTCGGCTTGAAGACGACCGTGTTGCCCGTGCCCAGCGCCGGCAGCAGGATCTGCATCGGCATGCCGATGGGGAAGTTCCAGGGGGTGATCGCGGCGACGACGCCGTGGGGCGCGCGGACGAGGTCGACGATGTTGCCGGCCGTGGTGTGCACCTCGGGCTCGATGGCCTTCGCGATCTCGGCGAGCTCGGTGCGCGTGGTCTGGATCCAGCCGCGGGCCTCGCTGCGCGCCTGGGCGCGGGGCTTGCCCATCTCGCGGGTGACGAGGTCGGCGAGCTCTTCGGCGCGGTCCTCGAAGCGCCGGGAGATGCCGGCGAGGCGCTCGAAGCGCTCCGCGGCCGGCATGGCGGCCCAGGCGGGCGCGGCGGCGCGGGCCCGCGCGACGGCGGCCTGGAGCTCGGACTGCGAGGTGATAGGGACCTCGGCGAGGAGCTCGCCGGTGGCGGGGTTGCGGTCCTGGATGGCGTTCATGGACGACAGTCTACGGCCCAGGCGTTCCGCGGAGCAGACGTCATTCGGCGGTCCCGCAGCAGGAATCCGGGGGGGGTCGGGCCGTTCCTGCAGAGAGGCGCTCTGTCGTCAACGGCGATGCCGTGTCAGGTTCGGGTCCTTCCGGCTTCAGTCCAGCCACCCGCCCGCCACCGCCAGGTCCGCCCCCACGACGTAGGACGACTCCGGCGACGACAGCCAGACGGCCACCTCCGCGACCTCCTCCGGCGTGCCCGCCCGGCCGAGCGGCACGGACGCGAAGCGCGCCGCATCGCGCGTGTAGGCATCGGCGTCCGCATGCGGCACGAGCCCCGGCGAGATGGTGTTGACGCGCACCCCGTGCGGGGCCTCTTCCAGCGCGAGCGAGCGAGCATAGACGACGAGCGCGCTCTTGGCCGCCGCATAGGCGGCCGTGCGCCTGCGCCCCTTGGCGCGCGCCGCACCCGCACACCCGAAGAGCACCAGCGTCCCACCCGTCTCCCGCAGCGGCTCGCGCAGCGCGTCGCAGAGGTGGACGGCGGTCATCACGTTGCTCTCGAACAGCGCGCGCCAGTCGCCCTGCTCGGTGTCCTCGAGCGGCGCGTCCAGGAAGTCCCCCACACCGTGCACGACGTGATCGATCTTGCCGTCGATCTGCAGGATGCGCTCCACGAGCTGCTCGGCCTGCTGGGCGTCCGCGAGGTCGCAGCGATGCGCGCGCGCGTCGTACTGCTCCCGCAGCGCCTCACCGCGCTCCGGGGACGTGCGCCAGATCGGGTGGACCTTGTCCCCCCGTTCCTGGAAGCGATTGGCGATCACGGCACCGAGGCCGCGCGCCGCGCCGGTGACGAGGGTGACGGGTGCGGGGATGTGCATCCCGGCAGAGTAGCCGATCCGAGTCGAACGCGGCGAGCCGCAGTCGCTCGAGGGTCCGGCCGGCCGGCGGACCGAGCGAGCGCCGCGGACCCTGACGCTCCTCCCCGCCGCTACTCGAGCAGGCCCGCGCGGGCCGGCGGCCACAGGCGCACGTCGACCTTACCGCGCACGAGCCGCGCCGGCACCTCGCCGAACTCCCGGCTATCCGAGGAGTGCAGGCGGTTGTCCCCGAGCACGAAGTAGTGATCGTCGCCGACGACGCGGTGCAGCTCGGTGAAGGGATCGTCCTCGAGCGTGTAGGTCTCGCTCTGGAGCTCGCCGTTGATCCACAATCGCCCGCTCGCCATGACGATGTCGTCACCCGGCAGGCCGACCACACGCTTGATGTAGTCGACGGAGGGATTCAGCGGGTACTGCAGGACGACGATGTCCCCGCGATCGACCTCCATGAAGAGGTAGCTGAACTGATCGATCAGGATTCGATCGCCGTCGTGAATGCCGGGCGCCATCGAGCTGCCGCGGACGACGGAGAAGTTGAACGTGAAGAGGTAGAACAGGAAGCCCGCAGCGAACACGCGCGCGGGCATGCGCAGCGCGGCGCGCCAGCTGTCCAGGAGGCCCCAGACCTCCGGAGCCGTGAAGGGGTCGGCGGCCGGGAAGGCCGCGACACCGTAGGACTCGCCGGTCGCGGTCGGTGCCAGGTACGACGGCTCGATCGCCGTCAGCGACCGGGAGGACGCGAGCGCCAGATCCTCCGCATCGAGGGCCATGGGGTGCGTCTCGGTGGCCGGCGCCGCGTGGCGCGCGCTGTCCGTAGTCGCCGTCCGGTTCGTGGGGTTCGGCTGGGGGGGCCGCATTCCCCGTCTGTCGACCAGAGGACGGGCTCGGCTTGACGCCTGGTCCGCACGGCGCGGCCCATCCGCGGGTCTGCGCCGCCCGGCGGGCCGCTCTCGGGGCCTCGCGAGGGGTCGGAGTGGGCTCGTTCGAAGCGCGCGGATCCACGACTTCACGTTCCTGCGTGCCCGCGCTCCACGCGCGCCCACGCAACCGAAGCCGCCCGCCACCCTTGCAATCGCACCCCCAGGCCGGAACAACAGGTCCGCATGACGGCGAACGGCACCCCCAAGGTCTGGCAGGCGACCTGGCTCGTGGCGCGGAAGGAGCTCGTGACGAGCTTCCGCGACCGGCAGATGGCGATCTACGCCGTCGTGCTGCCGATCTGCATGTACCCGGTGCTGTTCTGGTTGATGATCCAGGGAGCGCTGCTGGTGCAAGGCCGTCGCGAGCACACGGACGTTCACGTCGGCGTCGCGCACGCGCCCGGCGTCGAGGTCCCCGCCGACCTGTACGAGGCGCTGTCCTACGCGCGCGGAGCGAGCGAAGTCGAGGAGGGCGTGCAGCCGCTCGAGTTCCTCGAACCGCACACGCTCGGCATGCGGCACTCGCCCGAGGACGTCTGGGCCGAGCTGCGCGCCGAGGACGCGGAGCACCCGACCGACGCGATCCTGTACCT
>CAYGST010000064.1:0-2318 GCA_964352415.1 uncultured Planctomycetaceae bacterium
GACGTCGTTGGCGCCGAGGCCCGGCGTCACGAGCGCGGCGGACGTCGGCGGCGGCGTCGAACGGATCTCGGGGCTGAGGGTGTCCGGGCCGACCGTCGAGCTCGCGACCGCCTGCACGGCGAGGGGGCGATTGAACTCGTCGAGCACGGAGGTCTTGATCTCCATGGACACCTGCACGCCGACCGGGAAGGTCTCGTGAGTGGTGAGCACCTGGTCGACGTCCGGGATGAACACGACCACGTTCGGCCCAGTGAGGCTCTGCGAACCCGCGAAGCTGCCCTGCGTTCCGGGGAAGCCGAGCCCGGGGAACGAGTCCAGGTTGCCGTCACCGTTCGTGTCGAAGCCGATCGCCTGACCGGTGTCATCGATCCAGCGCTCCAGCGGCAGCTGAGCCGGCGAGCCCGTGGGCTCGTTGGCGTAGGTGTAGCCGTCGATGAAAGCACGGCCGCGAACGACCGACGCCTGCCCCGTCGAGGGATCGGTGGCCGTGACGATCAGGCTTCCGGTGAAGCTGTTGTTCTGCAGGAGCGCGGGGCTCGAGCTGAGGACGCTACCGATGTTCAGCGGTCTCGAGAAGGTGGCCGCCAGGTACTGGTTGCCGGGTGAACCATTGGGCAGGAGCGTCGTCGTTGGGAACGACGGCACCGGGTGCACCGGGTTCCCGGTCGTCACGTTGTCGAGGAAGTCGTCCTCGGTGCGGATGGCCACGGTGACCGGCCCTCCCGGCGAGTTCAGGCTGTCGAGCCGGAACGTCTTGTGTGGCAGGAGCTCCGAGAAGCCGTTGCTCACGTTGACCAGACTGTGACTGCTGCCAGCGCCGGAGCCCGAAGCGCCTCCGCCTCCGCTGCAACCCGCGAGGGTGAGCGCGCCGACAGCGCCGCAGAGCAGTCCGAGCCCAGTGCTTCGCTCCGAGGAGCGAGGTTTGGCGTTCGCCATGATGGGTTTCCTCATAAGGGTCTGGGCTGTGCTCCTACTGGCGCCAATAGTCCATCAGGACCTGGGCGTTCGTGCAGGGGATGGACTGAACACCGGGCTGGAACGCATTCGTGTCCACGAGGTTGTTGCCACCTCCGATGTCGATCACGTCGACGAGCCCCTCGGACCCGAAGGTCGGGCTGGGGATCGCGACGAACATGTACTTCGGCTCGTTCGTGTTGGCCGGCTGCCCGACGACGCGCACCAGGCTCTTGCCATTGGACGGCAGCGGAACGCCCGAGCTGAAGTTCGTGAACAGGTTCGTGAGCGCCCCGTAGTTCCGCATGTTGTCGAACGCGATGTCGACCGGAACGCCGGACAGGACGTCGTTGCCCAGGGAGACGTCCACCTGGAGCGACATGTCGCGGAACTGCGGGATCAGGAGCGAGCCCACGTTCAGCGGCAGCTGACCGAAGATGGCGCTCTCGATCTTGAGGTTCGAGACCGCGGGGACGCCCACGGGCCCCTCTTCCCCGGTCGCCGGGTCGATCGGTCCCTCGTGCACGATCCACACCGCGGAGGCGAGGTTGATGTGGTTGACCTGGATCGTCTTCGGGTTCTGGAAGAGGAACTGCGGGGAGCCGACGATGTCGTCGAAGCCCCAGCCGTTCACCGAGTTCGGACCCGACTCGAAGGTCGCCAGGCGCCCGTTGCGGTTGAGGATGTACGCGAAGTACACGCCACGGTTGAAGCCGTAGGTGATCTGGCGACCCGTGATCGCGACGTCGAACGGCTGGTTCAGCTGCGAGCTGAGCGACTTGCGCTGCTCGAGCGAGAAGGCGGAGATGACCGAGAGGGTGTTGTCTCCCTCGCAGCACACGAGGATGTCCTCGTTGCCCGGCTCCCACGCGATCCCGCGGGGCGAGTCACCGACGACCGTCTGCTGGATCACCTGGTGGAACGTCGACGACTTCGGGTTGATGTCGATGAACGTCACCAGGTTGACCGACTGGTTGCTGATGGCGATGTAGTCGAGGTTCGGCGACATGGCCAGCGAGGTCGGATCCGGGATCTCGATGCGGTCGAGGACGCGCATGTTGTTCGAGTTGAAGATCACCAGCTCGTTCCGCGAACGGTCGAGGACGTAGAGGAACTGTCCCACCTGCTGACGAATCATGTACGGCAGGCAAGCACCGATGACGGCCTGGGGCGAGTGGGGTCCCTGGAACCAGGAGTTCTGCTCGGGGGAGAGGAGGCCTCCCGGGGGCTGACCGGCGTTCGGGTTCCCGAAGGCGTCACCCGGCTTCAGGATGTTCTGCAGCGCGAGGCCGTTCGGGGGCGGTGCCGGGGGCAGCGGCAGGATGGTGAAGATCGACGTCGGCTCGAGGCTGCCGATGTACGGC
>CAYGST010000064.1:2328-14363 GCA_964352415.1 uncultured Planctomycetaceae bacterium
GGTGCGGTGCGAACGAGATCACGTTCTCGCCGCCGAACAGGTTGTTCAGGACCGGGTTGTTGACGACCAGCGGCAGGTTCGGGATCAGCGTGTTCGCGCTGCCCTGCATGACGCCGATGACCTTCTGGCCGTCGAGGGCGCACAGGTTGCCTCCGCCCGACTGGCACCCGAAGGGCGCCGGCGCGTTGTTGAAGGTCGAGTCCAGCGCGTGGCCGAGCATCATGTCGTCGGCCTTCAGGATCACCGGCGTCCGAACGACCAGGTCGTTCAGCGAGGAGTCCTTCGTCAGCGTGAAGACGCCGGCGGAGCCGCCGTTCACGGTGCACGAGCCCGGGACGAGCTGCGGACGGATGAGCGTCCCCTGCAGACGCACGTTCGGGTTCACCGGGAAGAGCGTGTCCCCCTGGGTGAACGTCGCGAAGCTATCGTCGTAGATCGGATTGCCGGTGCCACCGCCGAAGCCGTTCAGGTCGATGACCGAGATGCCGGGGTTGGCACCGCCGCGACCGACGTAGATCGTGTCGGGGGCGACGGGGGCGTTGACGAGGCCCGGACCTTCGCCCGTGCTGAAGAAGGTCGTCGCCGGCAGGGAGTTGATGTTGCCAGCGAGGTCGGTGATCTGCGCCGCGTTGACGATGACGTCGATGCGGTTGAACGTTCCGCAGGCCGCGATGTCCGGGCCTTCACCGGGGAAGTTGTAGGCCGGCGTGAGCTCCCACTTGGTCAGGTCGTAGACGCTCAGGGGCAGAACGCTGAACGGCACGGTGACGCGGTTCGTCTGCGGACCGAACTCGAGCAGGACGGCCGCGCTGATGCCAGGCGTCGGGTTGACGGGGAGGTCCCCCACCGACCACGGCTGCACGGGCTCGCTGAGCGAAAGGCGCACGGTCGTCAGCGGGTCGACGTCCTGCATGCCGTTGCCCGGCGTGATCGCCGGCGTGCTCGACGGCGGAAGCGAGATGAGGATCTCGGGGCTGAGCGTGTCGGGGCCGACGGTGGCGGCCGCGACCGCCGTCCGCGCGAGGTTGCGACCCTCCGTGTTCGTGATGCCGGTCTCGAGGCGCGCGATGATCGTCGCGCCCGAGGGCAGCGTCTCGTGGGTCGTCAGGTCGCCGTCGGCGTCCGGAACGAAGACCACGCCCCGCGGAGTGATCAGATCGGCCTGGCCCGTGAAGGGTGCCTGCGTTCCCGGAAAGCCGAGCCCGGGAAAGAAGTCCGGGCTGCCGTCGCCCGAGGTATCGAATCCGATCGCCTGTCCGTCGTCACCGATCCAGCGCTGCAGCTGGAGCTGCGGCGGCGACCCCGTCGCGGGTGCGGCGTAGGTGAAGCCGTTCATGAAGACGCGCCCGGGGATCAGGCTGGTCGTTCCACTCGCCGGGTCGACGCTCTGGAACACCAACGCACCCGTCAGGCTGTTCTGCTGGAGTTGCCCCGGCGCGCCCGTCAGCACGCTGTCGATCGCGACGTCCTGCGTGAACTCGACCAGCATGAAGTGGTTGCCCGCCCCGCCGCTCGGCAGGACCGGCGTCACCGGGTAGTTGGGCGTCGGCAGGATCGGGTTGCCGGTCCGAACGTTCGCCGTGAGGTCGTCCATCGTCCGGATCGCCCGGATCGTCGACGTCGGGTTTCCTTCGTCGTCGAGGACAGCCACCTTGTGGGGCAGGATCTGGGAGAAGCCGTTCGTCACCTGGACGAGGTCGAAGCTACCCGCTCCACCGCCTTCGCCGGCAGAGCCGCCAGAGCAAGAGGCGAGAGAGAGGGCGAACAGCCCGAGGAGTCCAGCGCAGTTCCGAGTGTGGGTCATCTTCTTCGCAAAGTGGGCCAAGCCGAATGCCAGCGCAGCCGCATGGAGAGGACGTCGATGGTGGGGGGAGGGAGGCGGCGACCTCGACTACCCGTGGAGCGGCTTCGCGCCAAGCGTCGCTTCGGCACGCGGCCGAAGCACCCGCTGGGCGCCGAAGTCTCCGAGGGAGCAGTCCAGAAAGGATGCCGCCACCGACCTGACATGAAAAGGAGCCCCGGGGAAAACTCGCCTCCCGGGCCGGAGAGGCGGGGTCACCTGGGGGTGGAGCGGTCGGGCTGTCGACCGGACACGTCTGCGTACCCACGACCGGCCCCGGGTTTCGGGACCTCCCTCGATCGTGTTGGAAGACGGACGCCCCGCGAGACGGTTCTCGACCCCGAACCCACCGGCCGATGCCGGACGAGGCGCGTCCCCCGGACGCGTGGAAGGCCTCGAGCCAGGCGTCTCCGAAGCAGGTCCAGGACCCGCGGAGGCGCTCCGAGCACGGCTCGAGCCGATTCCTGCCTCGGCGGACTCCCCCGCAGGAGTCCGTGCGAGTCCCGACGGCGGGCCAGGGGGGAGGTGGGGAGTGGAGTTGGTCTCGAAGGGCGTCATCACCAGAGATGGCCCGCGGAAAGCGGACCGACGGTTTAGACCAAGTCTCATGCCGTGGCCGCCTCGCGGTCCGGCTGGAGGTCTGGAAACCGTACAAGTAACTCCTCGCAAGGAACTTAGGAAGCGCGCGAGCAGCGCGGAGGCGAGCCTGACAGGCGCTCCTCGGCCCAAGGTGAGCGGCCCGAGCGGCCCCCGCCGGGCGGGACCGCACGGCCCGCGCACACCTCGAGCCCCCTCCCCGTGGTCCTCGAGAGCCCCGCCGAAGTCCGTGGAAGGTCTGCGCGCGCTCCGCGGCCTGCACGGCTCGGGCGGTCGCGGTCGGCGACGCGGCCCCAGTCAGCGCCTCGCGCCCACCAGGCCTTTGCCCGCCGCTCCCGGTCCCCTCGGCCCCACGCGAGCCGACGGGTTCGCGGCGCTGGAGTCGTCGCCGCGAGCCGAATCCCCCCGCCCTACGGCCGAGTTGCGTCGGCTGGGCCGTGAGGTCACCCGGGCGGCTGGCTATGCTCCGCTCATGACGAGCAGCGAGCACGTCTTCAATCCCGACGCCATCCTCGACTCCGACCCGGCCGGCGCCTCCCCCGTCGAGGCGGGGCCGGCCCCCCCCGAGCGCGAGCTCGAGGTCGCCCTGCGCCCGCGGGAGCTGTCGGAGTTCGTCGGCCAGCCCAGGACCCTCGACAACCTGCGGGTCGCGCTGCAGGCCGCGGCCACCCGCGGCGACACGCTCGACCACGTCCTGCTCTCCGGCCCGCCCGGGCTCGGCAAGACCAGCCTCGCGCGAATCCTCTCGCACGAGCTCGGCACCCAGCTGCACAGCGTCAGCGGACCGGCCCTCGAGCGGCCGCGCGACCTCGTCGGCGTACTCACCCAGCTCACCCGCGGCGACGTGTTCTTCATCGACGAGATCCACCGCATGCCCGCCAACGTGGAGGAGTACCTCTACACGGCGATGGAGGACTTCCGAGTCGAGGTCACGCTCGACCAAGGTCCGCACGCGCGCGTCCTGCCGCTGCACCTCGAGCCCTTCACCTTGGTCGGTGCAACGACGCGCGAAGGGATGCTGTCCGCACCGTTCCGCGCGCGCTTCGGCCTGTTCGAGCGTCTCTCGCCCTACCCCACTGAGGACCTCGTGCGCATCCTGCAGCGCTCCAGCCGCTTGATGTCGATGAGCCTCGACGGGGACGCGGCCGAGCTCCTCGGCTCGCGCAGCCGCGGCACACCGCGCATCGCCAACCGCTTCCTGCGGCGCGCGCGCGACCTGGCGCAGGTCGGCGGGGCCGCCAGCATCACGCGCGAGCTCGCGCTCGACGCGCTCGACCGCCTCGGCATCGACGAACACGGACTGGAGGACATGGACCGGCGCATCCTGCGCTGCCTCGCGCAGAGCCCCGGCCAGCCCGTCGGCGTGCGTACAATCGGCGCAACGGTCGGAGAGACCGAAGGCACCATCGAAGAGGTCTTCGAGCCGCATCTGCTGCGCTGTGGCTTCCTCCAGCGCACCTCCCGCGGCCGCGTGATCACGGCCCGCGGCCTCGAGATCCTCGGACTCGATCCTGCTCTGCTGTCGGACGCGGACGGTGGACTGTTCTCCTGAGCCGCGCGTGGTGACGCAGCGCTCGCGGAGGCTCCGCACCGCCGTTGGGGCGCTGATCTGTGCTCAGCTCGCCTGCGTCGCTCCCCCGCCGCCGCTCGCGCGCGACACGACCCCGGCCCCGCGCGCCGTTCGCGCCGAGCCCGCCTCGGCGCCGCTCGCCCCGGGACGCCTGCGCGTCCGGCTCGCGCGCGCGGAGGGCGTACAGGCCCTCGAGATCGGCGACGCGGCCGGTGGAGCGCAACGCTTCGAGCGCCAGGGCACCGAGGTCCTGTGCCTGACGACCGGGGAGCTCGCGCCCCGTCACGAGCTTCGCGCCCGTCGCAACTCCGATGGGCTGCAGCTCGACGGCCGCACCTATCCCGGAGCTCTCTGGGTCCAGCCCGACGACGGCGGCGGCCTGCGCGTCGAGAGCCACGTCGCTCTCGAAGACTACGTCGCAGGCGTCGTGCCCTCGGAGCTGATCCTCTGGTCCGCCAAGGAGTCGGAGATCGAGGCCCAGGCGATCGCTGCGCGTAGCTACGCCCTGCGCTCCCTCGCGGTGCGCCAGGCCAGCGGCCAGAGCGCGTTCCTGTGGGACGACACCCGCGACCAGGTCTACCTCGGGCGCTACACCGCCGGCAGCTCGCAAGGCGAGCAACGCGTGGACGCCCGGCTCCAGCGCGGACTGGCCAACTCGCGCGGCAAGGTGCTCGTCGACGAGGCGAGCGGCGCGTCCTACGACGTGCGCTTCCACGCGGCTTGCGGAGGCACGACCTGCTCCCCCGCCGAGGCCTTCCCCAACGAGAGCAAGCAGCGGCATCGGCCAGTGCCCTGTGAGCCGTGCCTCACGATCGGCGCCGACGAGCGCACGTGGCCCGCGGGCGACCGGCGTCGCCGGCGGGTGCACTGGCGCTGGACGGCGAACCAGGGCCTGCTCGACGAGCTCGCGCGGCGCCTTGGCGTCGGCGCGCAGGTGCGCACTCTGCGCGCCGCGCGCAGCGACGCGAACGGGCGCTGGGAGAGCATCGAGGTCGTCGGCGACAGCGGCGGCGCGCGCGTCTCGATCGAGCGGCTGCGCGGAGAGCTCGATCCGGCGGCGCTGAAGAGCGGCCGGATCCTGCACACCTGGCCGGGCCTCGGAGAGCCGATCGAGGCCGGGATGTTCTTCGAGGGGCTCGGACGCGGTCACGGCGCGGGGCTGTGCCAGACCGGCTCGCACGAGTACGCGCTGCGCGGCTGGAGCGCCCGCCAGATCCTCGGTCACTACCTGCCCGGTGCGCGCATCGCGCAGCTGCCGGCGAACTCCCTGCAGGCCGTTGCGGCCCCCACTCGATGAGCGCCGCGTTCTCCTTCACGGTCGCCGCCGAGTGCCCCGTCACGGAGGCCCGCACGGGTCGCTTCGACACGCCCCATGGCCCTGTCCTCACGCCGGCCTTCATGCCGGTGGGGACGCGCGCCACGGTCAAGGCCGTGCAGCCGCGCGACCTCGAGGAGGTCGGCTCGCAGATGCTCCTGGCGAACACCTACCACCTGCACCTCCGCCCGGGCGAGGAGGTCGTCAAGGCGCTGGGTGGCCTGCACGCGCTGATGGGGTGGGACGGACCGATCCTGACCGACTCGGGCGGCTACCAGGTCTTCAGCATGAGCGACCTGGCGAAGATCGACGAGGACGGCGTCTCGTTCAAGTCGATCATCGACGGCAGCCACGTGCGGCTGACGCCCGAGCGCGTCGTCGACATCCAGCGAGCGCTCGGCCCTGACGTGGCGATGGCCTTCGATCACTGCGCGTCGACGCCGACCGACCGCAAGGAGGTGGAGCGCGCGACCGAGCGCACGCACCGCTGGCTGGAGCGCTGCGTCGCGCGCCACGTGGAGCACGGCGGCGCCGACTCCGGTCAGGCGCTCTTCGGCATCGTCCAGGGCGGCGCGTTCGAGGACCTGCGCGCCGCGTCCGTCGATGCGATCTGCTCCCACGACCTCGTCGGTCACGCGATCGGCGGCGTCTCGGTCGGGGAGCAGGCCGAGCTCATCCGGACCGTCGTCGACTTCACGGCGCCGCTCCTCCCCCGCGACAAGCCGCGCTACCTGATGGGCGTCGGAACTCCGCGCGACTTCTTCGATGCGATTGCAGCGGGCATCGACCTGTTCGACTGCGTCACGCCGACGCGCAACGCGCGCAACCACACGGTGTTCACGAGCCGCGGGCGGCTCAACGTCCGCAACCGGGGCTTCCTGGAGGACACGCGGCCGCTGGACCCTGCGTGCGACTGCGTCGCCTGCACGCGCTTCGGCGTGGGCGCCCTCCGCCACCTCTGCACGACGGGCGAGATGCTCGGGGGCATGCTGCTCTCGATCCACAACCTGCGCTACTTCCACCGCACGATGGAGCGCATCCGCGAGGCGATCGCGGCGGGGACCTTCGAGGCGCTGAGGGCCGAAGTCGTGGAGACCTCCATGCGCCGCATGACGCCCGAGGACCTCGAGGCCTGACGCGAAGCGGGGGCAGCGGCGCCGTGCGTTGCTGCCCCCGCCTCGTTCTTCGCTGCCCCTCGCGGGGCAGCGCGCTGGCGCTACTGCCAGACGACGTTCAAGCCGTTCGAGAAGTTGAATCCGCCGCCGCACGGGTTCTGCGCGTCGCGGAACCAGTACTGGTAGTTCAGGGACACGCCCGCCGTCGCGTTGACCCCGAGGCCGGACTGCGACGCCGCGCCGCTCGCGTCCGTCGGGTTCACCGCGTAGCGCAGCGTCGACTGGGTGCAGAGCAAGCCGTCGCCGACCAGCAGCGACACCTGACTCGTCCCCTGGAAGAACAGCCCGGGCTTGTTCGCCGGCCCGCCCGTCACCTCGAGCACGAGCGAGTCCGAGGACACGCTCGCGTTCCCGACGCCGGCGAGCGTGGCGCCCGTCCCCGAGGTCGTCAGGCAGCCCTCGCCCGCGCCGCCGAAGGAGGCGCAGGGGCAAACGTTGCTCGAGCCGTCGCCGAAGCAGTACGGCGTCCCCGCGACCCCGGCGAACGCGTTCAGCGTCCAGCCGGTGAAGCTGCCCAAGTCCCCGCCGGCCCAGTCGTAGATCGTGAGCGTCCAGTCACCTGCGGGGCCCTCGATCCCGCTCATGACGGTGTTCACGATGCCGCTCGTGCCGCTGACCCACGACTGCCCCGCGAGCGTGTCGAAGGCCTGGTCGTAGGTGCCGGGGGAGATGTCCCCGGTGATCGGAATCGTCGCGCTGCCGGTCTCGATGAACGTGTAGTCGCCGACGAGGAAGTTCCCGTTCCAGCCACAGCAGGTGGCTCCGGTCAGCAGCCCGGGGCGAACGAAGATCAGGTGCTCGACGCCGTCGGGGTCGCGCAGCGTCATTTGCAGATCGCCCACGTAGGTGTGGGTCAGGCCCTGGACCTCGATCGAGGCGACCCCGGCGATCTGAACCGGGACGTTGACCGTGGAGACCGCGACGCTCGTCGGCTGCACCGTTGGCCAGGTGTCGCCAACGCCGCCGCTGCCGCCGCTGTTCGGGATGGGCGAGCCGGGGCCCGAGACCGAGAACTGGGCGCTCGCCGTGGAGGCGAGCCCGAGCGACAGGAACGTCGCGGAGAGGAGTTGGAGGAGTCGCATGGCAGGCTGTGGGATCGGGGTCGCCTGGACCCGGCTGTGGGCCCCGGGCTGTGGCCGCGATGCCCGCGGACCGGCCTGGAGCCCAGGTTCTACACCACAGTCTATCCCTGACTCGGCCATCGGGTCAGCCCACCCTGGTCCCTTATCGAGCCGGCGACCCGCTCGGTCCAGACCGCCCGAGGCCGCGGACTACTTCGCCTTGTAGTCCGGGCAGACCCGGGCGTTCGGCCGCTCCCGTCGCGAGCAGGTGTTCGGGTGGTTGTACTTGCAGCGGTCGCACAGGAAGTCCCCCCCCTCCAGCGCGAACAGACGCCGGAAGAAGAGCCGGATACTCTGCAAGAAGCCCACGCCGTCCCCTGCTAGCGACGCGCCGAGATCACTTCGATGCGGTCGACGTCGATCAGCGGATAGGCACCCGCCGCTCCCTGCGCCGAGCGCACCGAGACGCCCTTGATGCCGATCTCGAAGCCCTCGTAGAGCGCGAGGTCGTAGCGGCCGCTGCTGCACTGCACCTGGGCGAGGAAGTCCGAGCCCCAGCGCACGAGGAACACCGACTGACCGTCGCGGGACTGACGCTCGAGGAAGCCACGGCTCTGGAAACGACCCCAGAGCGGATCGCGTTCGTTGAGGTTGCGCTCCGCGGCGTCACGCAGTTCTTCGAGCTGCTCCTGGCGCGCGGAGCTCGCGCGCTCGATCTCCGTACGGATCTCGTCGAGCTCGCGGTGGGCATCGAGCTTGTCGATGCGCTGAGCGACGAGCGAGCGCGTCGGCGCGTCGGGCTTCATTGCGAGGATCGCCGTGTAGCTCGCGAGCAGTGCCGTGTAGTTCGGCGTCGCTCCGCCGGAGGCCGAAGCGGCGAGCGCGGTGTCCATCGCCTGGTTCGCCGCGTTCAGCTTCGCGTAGATCGCCGGGCCGCTCGCGCCGGCGGCCTGGGTGCCGCCGGCGGGCGGCGTCGCGGTCGTCCCCGCGCCGGGCTGCGCCGAAGCGGGCGCCGGGTTGGCGGGCACCGCCGCGCCAGGGCGCGTGGCGACCGCAGTCGCCGTGGCCGTCTCCCACAGCGCCTTACCGTTCGTGTTGGCCGGGACTTGCGTGGTCTCCGCTGCGAGCACGTAGGCGAGCGTGTCCACCGGCGACCAGACCTTGACCCAGTCGTCCGCCATCGGGAGCGAAGGGTTCTGGCGTTCGATGAAGCGCAGGCGCTCGCCGCGGTCCAGCTGACCGAGGGGATAAGAATCCTGACTGCGCGGCAGCGGACGCATGTTCACGTAGCTACCGGTCACCTCGAGCCAGCCACCCCGGTTGGTCTCCTTCAGGTACTTGCCGAAGACCCAGACCTGGACACCACCGGGCGCGGCGACGCGCAGGTACGGTGTCCCCGGCCGCGAGGGGTAGACGGCGAGCGGCGTGCCGCCCGTCACGTTGAGGACGCGGCGGCCCTTGTCGTCGGGCAGGTTGAGCAGCACGGCTCCCGTCGAGCCGGTCATGACGTAGCGCTCCGGCGTGCGCGCAGCATCCTGCGCGCGCAGCGTGATCGCGCTGCCGATGGCGAGGGTCCCGTGAGCGAACGCGGCCGGAGCCAGGAGGCCCAGCGCGACTCCACCGGCCGCGAGTGCCCGCAGGGCACGCGTGGGGATGGCGCGTTCGAGGGTCGTGGTGTGCTTCGAAGGCTGCACTGCGCTGCGTCGATTCCTGCCCATGGCTGTCGCTTCGCTCCGCTCTCGGCGGTGAGTCGTGGTCTTGCGGTGAGTCGTGGCGGCGTGGTCGTCCCCGTCTCTCGGCGCTGGCGGCCGCGCGGCCGAGCGTCTGGGGCTCGCGCGCGGATCTCCGCGCCGATGCAGGCGATCCTAGCCATCGCGAGGACCCGGATCCACCGCCTGTCGCCCCCCCTTTCCACACAGCCACAACCCCTGGGTTGACCTGCGGAAGCGCGACTGTGGGGCGGTAGACTCCTCTCCGAGTCCGCCCCTCCGGTCCCGCCCCCGCACCGCCGATGCCGCAAGCTCTCCAGTTCCCCTACATGTTCTGGGCCCACCACGAGGGCTTCCTCTCCCCGTACTGCCTGTCCCAGTCCGGGATGCCGGTGCCGGAGACCAGCTTCCTCGCCGGGCTGGAGATCGACGTGGCGCACCCCTGCATCGAGGCCAAGCCAGCGATCGAGGCCCGCCTCGCCGAGCTGTTCGACGTCGCCCCCGAGCGCGTGCTGGTCACCGTGGGCGCCTCCTCTGCGATGCACTTCGCGGCCCTCCAGTGGTTCCGCACCGGGACGCGGGTGGCGGCGGAGATCCCCTCCTACGAGCCGATCCGCAAGCTGCCGACCTTCTTCGGAGCCGAGCCGCGGCCCCTCGAGCGGCGGATGGAGAACGGCTGGCAGATCGAGCCCGAAGACCTGCGGATCGCCCTCGAGGGCGGCGGCGGTCCCGGCCACGCCTTCGTCACCAACTCCCACAACCCGACGGGCGCCATGATGGACGCCGAACGGATGCGCGCGCTCGCGGCCGAGACCGAGCGCGCGGGCGGCGTGCTCGTCTCCTGCGAGGTCTACATGGAGTTCGTGCCGAACGAGGAGCGCGTGCACGCGTTCGCCGTCGCTCCGAACACCGTGACCATCGGCGGCCTCACGAAGGCCTACGGCCTCGGCGCGCTACGCGTGGGCTGGATGATCCTCGGCGAGGGCCTGGCGGATCAGATGATGAACGTCACGGACAAGAGCTACCTCGGCTACGTCGATCCGCCGACGCCGTCGCTCGTCGCGGGACTGCGCGCCCTCGACCACCTGCCGGACCTGCTCCAGCCGGTACACCGCGTCGCCTCCGAGAGCCGCCCGGTCTTCGAGCGCTGGCTGCACGAGACGTCCTGCGTCGCGGGCACGCTCGGGGACCACGGCATCATCGCATTCCCGCGCGTCCACGGCGTCGACGACACCGCGGCGCTCGCCGCCTACCTGCAGGCCGAGCACCAGGTCGACGTCGTCCCCGGAGAGTACTTCGGCAAGCCCGGGCACATCCGCGTCGGCTTCGGCGTGCCGGTCGAGACGCTGCGCGAAGGACTCACGCGACTCGAGCAGGGCATCCTCGCCTTCCGCGCCCGGTGAAGAGCCCCCTCGACCCGCAACCGCGCACCGTTCTGCACGTGCGCATCGCGAGCGGCGCCGGCGGTGGCCCCGAGAAGACGATCCTCAACTCGCCCCGGCACCTCGAGGGCACGCGCTGGCGCGGCCTCGTCGCCTACCTGCACCCGCCCGGCGACCCGGGCTTCGACGTCATCCGCGCGCGCGCCGAGGCCAAGGACTGCCCGCTCACCGGCCTTCCGGAGAGCCTGCCGATCGACCCGCGCGTGCTGTGGAAGCTCCTGCGACTCTGCAAGCGTGAGCGCGTCGACGTCTGGCACGGCCACGACTACAAGTCGAACCTCTATGGCGTGCTGCTGCGGCCGCTCCATGACTTCCGGCTCGTGACCACCGTCCACGGCTGGGTCAAGCACACCTCGCGCACGCCGCTCTACTACGCGATCGACAGGTGGACGCTGCCGCTGCACGACCAGGTCGTCGCCGTCTCCAGCGACCTCCACGCCGCCTGCCTCGAGGCCGACGTCGAGCCCGCGCGGCTCAACCTGATCGAGAACGCGATCGACACGGACGAGTTCCGGCGCACGCGAACGCGGCGCAGCGCGGGCCGCTTGCGGCTCGGGGCCGTCGGCCGGCTCTCGGAGGAGAAGGGCTTCGACCTGTTGATTCGCGCGGTCGAGCGGCTGCTCGACGAGGGGCTCGAGCTCGAGCTGGCGATCGCGGGTGAGGGCGACCAGCAGGATGCGCTGCGCGCGCAGATCGCGGCCTCGCCCCACGCCGAGCACCTGGAGCTGTTGGGCTTCCGGAGCGATACGCTCGCGCTGTTCGACTCGTTCGACCTGTTCGTGCTGTCGAGCCTGCGCGAAGGGCTGCCGAACGTGGTGCTGGAGGCGATGTCGATGGAGCTGCCACTGCTCGCCACGCGTTCGGGGGGCATGGAGACCTTCTCTCGCGATGGTGACGATGCGCTGCTGTGCGATCCCGGCTCGGTCGACGAGCTCGCGGACGGCCTGCGGCGCCTCGTCACGGACGCTGAGCTGCGTGAACGCCTCGCGGCGGGAGCGCGTTCCCGCGTGGTCGCGGACGCGTCGTTCGCGCGGCGCATGGAGCGCATGGTCGAGGTCTACGAGGCGCTGCGGCTTGCTTGACGTGGGAGGCCGTGGCCTCCGGAGTCCCGGCGCGGGGTGCTCCAGCGACAGGTGTCGTTGGTGAAGGGTTCGGGTCCATCCGGCCGAGAGGCGCTCTGTCGTCAACGGCAATACCATGGGAGGGACGGAGGAACGGAGGAACGGAGGGCAACGGCAGCACCTGAGGCCCTGCAGCCATGGTCGAGCGTGTTCGGGCTTGGAGCCTCTTCGCCGGAAGGAGAGATGAGAAATAGAAGACAGCCGC
>CAYGST010000065.1:0-14361 GCA_964352415.1 uncultured Planctomycetaceae bacterium
GAGATCGCCAGCGTCCGCGTGTCGACGGAGGCGAGGATCTTCTGCATCGAGCGCTTGTCGACGCTGGAGAGCCCCGTCCACGTGAACATGAACTCGCGAATCTCCTCGGCCATGGACTGGTCCTTGGCCTCGATACCCTCCATGACGGAGCGCTCGAGTTCGGAGTTCGAGAAGTTGAGCATCTCGGCGATCGTCTTGAGCCGCAGCGAGGCGTCCGGAGCCTTGGGCTGACGAGCGATGGCGCGCAGACGCTCGACGAGGTTGCGCGCCATGGACTTCAGCGCGGACGTGCCAGGGGGCATCAAGGTCGCCATCTGCGTGACGGCCTCGAGCGCGAACTCGGGGTTCAGGTGCCCGATCGCCTCCGCGGATAGCGCGGGGTCGATGTGACTGAGCACGATGGCCGCCGACGTCGGGGACTCGTCGCGCAGCGCGAGCGCGAGCACGCTGGGGTGGAAGTGCTCGATGTCGCAGAAGGGCTGCTCCTGGAGCTGCCGCTGCCGGATCTCGTCGAGCACCTCACCGGCGCGATCGGCGCCGAACGCCTCCTCGAGGATCATCCGCATCTCGCGGTCGCTCTGGGAGACGACGGCGTGGGGAAGGTTGATCGAGCGCGCGATCGAGGCGTAGAGATTATCGACGTCCTTGCGGTCGGCGAACTTGTCCTCCAGCTCCGTCATCGCCGAAGCGATCGACGCGACGAGCTCGGCGTCGAGATGACGCATCAAGCTGAGCGCGTCGTCGCGCTCGAGGCTGAGCAGGAAGGCGGCGACCTTCTCGGTGCCGCTGATGTCGAGTTCGTTGCTCATCGCTAGGACTTCACCAACCGCTCAGTCGCAGTCGCCCACTGCTTGAGGATGTCCGTGACGCGTTCGGGGTCGGAGCGCACGAGCTCTTCAACCTGCGCGCGGGCGAGGATTTCGGGATCGATCTGCGCCAGCTGCTCCTCGTCGAGGAGGTGCGGCGATGGAATGACCATCCTCTTGCCGGTGGCGACGCCGCCTGCGGAGATGACGCTGGTCTCGAGGACGCCAGGTGCCGAGCTGCCGCCACTGCTGCCGCTGCTGCCGTCGCCCTCGCCGCCTCCTGCGTTCGAGCGAGCGCGCGACGCGCCCTTCAGGCTCTTGAAGAGCACGAACAGGAAGCCGAGGGCCGCGACGAGCTCGACGCCGTGCTCGATGGCGAGCTCGAGGTAGCGGTTCGGCAACTCGATCGGCTCGGGCTCCACGGGCGGGAGCGGGTTGCCCTCTTCATCGCGCTCGATGGAGGCCAGCGATGTGGAGAAGGACTCGAACTGATCGCCGCGGGTCTTCTCGTAGCCGACGGCGGCCTTGACCATGTTCTCGAGGCTGACGAGGTCGGTGGAGACGCTCGCGTCGGAGACGAGCGCGATCGAGAGCCGCGTGATGCGCGGCGTCCGGACCGTGCGGTGCTCCGTGGAGCGGCCGACGATGCTGCGCGTCTCCGTCGTCTCCCGGCTCTCCGAGGGGCCGGCACCCCCGTTCGCGTCGATCCCGGCGGTCTCGTTGCCGAAATCCTGGGTGATGTTGGAGGACAGCCCGGCGGCTCCGCCCGCGGAAGCGGTCGGGTTCTTCATCTCCGACTTCTGCTTCGACTGGTAGTAGGGCGAGGAGGCCTCGGGCAACGCGGACTCCGTGATGGACTCCATCTCGTCGTAGGTCCACTCCGAGTTCACCGTGACGTAGGCGCGGCCCTTGCCGAGCGCCAGCTCCAGCGCGCGGTTGGCGCGCCGCTCGGAGTCGGCGTCGTGACGCCGCTTCTGGTCGAAGAGCTCGTCCTTGGACATGCCACTGCCGGTCTCCGCGCCGTCGTGCAGCAGGTTCCCGCGCTCGTCGACGACCGTGATGTTCTCGAGCGGCACGTTGAAGCGGCCGCGCACGAGCGTCGCGACCGTACGCGACTGACTCGGGTCGAGCTGGACTCCGTGACTCAGCCCGAGCGTCACGGAAATGGTCGGCGCTTCATCTATCCCGAAAGGCGAGTGATCGCTGCCCGAGGTGGCGACCGTCGCGCGCTCCACGAAGTCGAGCGACTCGAGCTGGAGCTCGCACTCCTGCCACTCGCGCTTGTCCGCCATCTGCTGGCGGGAGCGCGCGCTCAGGAAGGCGCTCGCGGCGCCGCCGTCGGTCACCTGGATGCCCTTGGTCTTGGGCTTGTAGCCGCCAAGAGCCACCTGTGCTTCCGCCATGGCCTGCGCCGACGAGTCGACCCAGATGCCGTTCTCCGGCGGAGGCGACGAGCGGAAAGGAATCCCGGCCTGGGCCAGGGCGTTCTTGTAGTCGGCGGCCTCAGCGGCGGTCAATCCGGACCAGAGCTGGATGTAGTCGGGTTGCCCCGCGTACCAGGTGGAGACGGTCGCGACGCCGGCGATGATCAGCGTGCTCATCACGAGCGTGATGCGCGTTGCCGGGGTTGCCGAGCTGAAGAGCTCCCAGAGCTGTAGAAGTCGATCCTTCATGGCGATCGTCAGCGATCAGACGCTCATCCGCATGACTTCGCGGTAGGCGTCGATGAACTTGTTGCGCACGGAGAGTGCGAACTTGAAGGTGAGGTCGGCCTGCTTGATCTGGCTGGCGACCTCGTGGAACTCCGTGACCTTTCCGGAGACGATCCCGTCGACGAGGCGGTCACCCGCCTCGATCTGCGTGTTCACTTGCTTGATGCCCTCCGTGAGCGAGGACTGGAAGCTCTGCTTCTCCGAACCCTCGATCGCCCCGGCGTTGAGGTCGTTGGAGGCCTCCTGGAGCCGATTCTGCATCTCGGCCTGTCGCTGCATGGCGGCGCGAATCGCGTCGCGAGCGAAGCTGGCGCCGCCGCTGCCGACTGAATTGACCATGTCAGGTACCTAGGTTCCGGGGGAGGGAGATGAACTACTGAGCGAGGCGCAGCGCGCTCTCGGCCATGCGAATGAAGGAGTCCTGCGCCTTGAGGTTGGCCTCGTAGGCGCGCACGGCCGTCATGAGGTCGGCCATCTCCTTCATCGTGTTGACGTTGGGCATCTTGACGATGCCGTTGCCGTCGGCGTCCGGGTGCGTCGGGTCGTAGACCTCCTCGAACGGCGAGTCCATGTCGGGGCCGATCTCGGAGACGCGGACGCCGCGCACCTCGTGCTTGCCGCCCGCGAGCTCCTTCAGGATCGGCGCGAAGTGCACCACCTGACGGCGGTAGGGCATCGGCTCGTCGGAGCCGGGCATGCGGGTCGTGCTCGCGTTCGCGATGTTGCGCGAGATGACGTCCATGCGGACGCGCTCGGCGGTCATGCCCGAAGCCGTGGCGCGGAAGCCTCCAAAGAGACTGCGAATACCGTCCATGATCAGCGACTCTCCTGAATGGCGGCGCGCATCAGTTCGGCGCGACCCGCGATGATGGTGGAGTACAGCTCGTACTGCAGTCGGTTCTGTTGCAGGCCGTTCAGCTCGAGCTCGGCGTTGACGTTGTTGCCGTCCGGCGTCGCCGGCGTGACCTCGTCGTCGACGATCACGGGCCGGACGCTCCGGAGGTCCGGGGACGAAGACTCGAGCTCCTTGGCAAGGAGATCTTCGAACTGGACCGTCTGGCGCGTGTAGCCCGGCGTGTTCTGGTTGACCAGGTTGTTCGTCAGGACCCGATAGCGCAGCGAGGACGCCGACATCAGGTTGAGCAGGACCTGGTCCTTGGAGTTGGAGACGTTCATGGGGTGCCTACTGGGCCAGGAGCCCGGTGCTGCGCCAGAGCTTGATCTTGTTGCTGAGGGTCCGCGCGGTGACGCCGAGGCGTCGCGCGGCTTCGGTCTTGTTGCCGCCGGTGGACTCGAGCGTCGCGAGGATCGCGATGCGTTCGATGTCGGCGACGGCCATGTTCGCGAGGCGGTTCCCGAGGTCCTCTTCGGGGTCGAAGATGTCCGCGGTCGTGACCTCGCCACGGTTCGAAGCGCCGGCGGCGGTCCTCGGACCGAACGAGAGGTCCTCGAGGCCAAGAGCGTCGCTGTCGAGCAGGATCACGGAGCGCTGGATGACGTTCTCGAGCTCGCGCACGTTGCCCGGCCACTGCCAGGTGAGCAGCTGCTCGCGGGCCTCGCTCGTCAGCTGCGGCGTGGCGCGACCGTTGCGCTGCGCGTACATGTCGAGGAAGTACTGGGTCAGCGGGAGGATGTCCCCGGTGCGCTCACGCAGCGGCGTGATGTTCACCGGCAGGACATGCAGCCGGTAGTAGAGGTCTTCCCGGAAGTCGCCGGCCGCGATCTCATCGGGCAGATTGCGGTTCGTGGAGGCGATGACGCGCACGTCGACGCTCAGGGTCGTCGTCCCGCCGACGCGCTCGAACTCCTCCTCCTCGAGGACGCGCAGCAGCTTGGCCTGCATCGCGGGCGAGATCTCACCGATCTCGTCGAGCAGGATCGTACCGCCGTCGGCGAGCTCGAAGCGGCCGGGGCGCTGGCGGTGCGCGCCCGTGAACGCGCCGCGCTCGTGCCCGAAGAGCTCGCTCTCGAGCAGCGTCTCCGAGAGCGCTGCGCAGTTGACCCGGATGAACGGCCCGTCCTTGCGGGGCGAGTTCTGGTGAATGAAGTGGGCGATGCGCTCCTTGCCGGTGCCGCTCTCACCGGTGATCAGGACGGTGCCCTTCGAGCGCGCGATGCGCGACGCGGAGCGCAAGAGGTCCTGGGTCTCCTCGCTATCGCCGACGATCGACGGGGCCTCGGTGCCCACCAGCTCAGCGCGCAGGTACTCGTTCTCGTGCTCGAGTCGGCGCGTCCGCTCGATGCGGTCGATGACCATCTCGATCGTGTCGGGCGAGCAGGGCTTCAAGAGAAAGTCCTCCGCGCCGTGACGCATCGCTTCGATAGCCGCCTCAATCGTGCCGTGGGCCGTGACGAGCACTGACGGCAGCCCTGGGTACTGGCGGCCGATCGCCTCGATCAGCTGCGAGCCGTCCATTCCCGGCATGCGCAGATCACTGAGAACGAGGTCGGGCATCTTGCGCTCGATCGACGCGAGTGCGTCTTCCGCGGAGGCCGCCTGATCGACGGTGAAGCCGAGGGAATCGACCGCTTCGATCAGGAACTCCCGGGACAGCGGGTCGTCGTCGACGATGAGAACGCGTTGGATGGGCATGGGTGCTGAACTAGCGAAGAGGAGAGACAGGAACCGTGAAGCGGATCTCGGCGCCGCCGAGGCGAGACGGCGTAGGGAGAACCTCGAACGAGCCACCGTGGAGCTGGACGATCGTGTGCACGAGCGAGAGCCCGAGGCCCGTGCCGTCCGCGCGGGTGGTGAAGAAGGGGTCGGCCAGGCGACCGGCGATCTCCTCGGAGACACCGGGGCCGGCGTCGCCGACGGTGAAGCGCACGCCGGAGGCGACGCTCTCGACCTGGACGTGGACCGCGCCGCCTTGCGGCTGGATGTCCAGCGCGTTGGAGACGAGGTTGCGCAGCGCCTGTCGCAGCTTGATGCGGTCGCAGCGCAGCGCGCCGGCGGTGCATTCAGTCGTGATCGTCCACGCGGAGGCCTCGCGGTCACCGGGCGTGCGCTGGAGCGCAGCGGCGATCGCACCCTCGACGATGCCCGAAGCCTCGATCTCCTCGATCGCGAGCTTCTCAGGCTGCGAGAAGGTCAGGAGGCTGGTGATGATCGTGTCGACCTCGCGCACACCGTCGGAGATCAGGCTGGCCCAGCGGTGGTCCTTGGTGCCCGGCTCGAGGTTGCGCAGGAACAGGTCCGCGAACCCCTTGACCGCGTTCATCGGGTTGCGGATCTCGTGGGCGATCCCGGCGGCCATGGTTCCGAGGGCGGCCATCTTGTCCATCTGATGCACGCGCGCCGTCAGGTCGGCGAGCTCGGTGCGGTCGTCGAAGACCTCGATCGAGCCGGAGGTCTCGCCAGCCTCGGAGACGATGTCCGAGCGGTGCGAGGCGAGGACCAGCTGTTGGTCGTTCGCGGTGCGGAACTCGACGGCGACACCCTCGTCGACGTGGCGGGGGAGTTCGTCCTCAGCGGGCTCGCGCAGCTGGGTCTTCGGATCCCAGCCGAGCATCCGCGTCAGGGCGTGGTTGATGCGCTGGACGCGGCCGTCGGCGTCGCGGACGACGACGCCGACGGGCAGCGTCTCGAGAATCGCCTCGACCTCGGCGATCTTCTGCTCGAGCTCCGCGTTGGCGATGCAGAGCTCGTCCTCGACGCGCTGAGCGCGCGCCTCGAGTCGCTCGTAGCTGCGCAGCAGCTCGCTCGAGATGTTCGTGAGGGACACGACCATGTCGCCGAGCTCGGCGTCGGGAGCGCTGGTCGCGGCCGCGATGACGCGGCTCTTGGCCTCTTGGCTCACCGGTTCCCTCCGCGGTTCGATTCGTGATCCTCGACCTTACGCTCGAAGTCGATCAGCCACAGCGCGAAGTCACGGTCCATGCGGGCGCGTTCGATGAGCGCACCGGCCTCTTCGTTGTCGACGACGAGCGTGTAGGCGGCGATGGCTTCTTCGGTCCGGCCGAGGCGCTCGAGGGCGCGGCCCGTCCAGTAGTCGGCCTCCGGCTCTCCGGCGCCCGTCTCGAACAGGCGCAGCGCTTCCTTGTAGCGACTGGCGCGGTAGTAGGCGCGGCCCTGACGAATCGGATCGACGCTGAAGCCCTGCTTCTCGAAGGTGAACGTCTCGCCTTTCTTGCGGACGTTGCCCGTGCCATCGATGCCGGGGATCGGCGGCCAGATCTCGGCGACCTCATCGCGTTCGGCCTGGGACAAGCCGGTCGTCGCGACGCCCGGAGCGCCCTGGGGCGTCGTGGTCATCACGAGACCCTGCGTCGGGTCCTGGGTCAGGTGCTCGAGCCCGTCGGGGATCTCCAGCTGCTGGACCTGGTTCTCCAGCTCGCCGATGTCGCGGCGGAGCTGGTCGACGAGCGTGCTGCGCTCGCGCGCTCCGCCGAACGGAGCCTCCGTGGCGCCGAGGATCGCGTCGACCGCGCTGTACTCACCGGCGGCGATCTGCGCTTCGACCTGGCCGAGGGCCTGGATCGAGTGCTCCGTGGCGACGATGGCTCGCTCGAGCTGTCCTGCGCCGCTCGAGTCCTGCAGGGCCGCGGGCACGACGAGTGCGCCGACGACGCCGAAGTTGAACAGGTGCATGAACTTGAGCATCAGAGTTGTCCTCCGTACGCGGCGGCGGCCTCGTCGAAGCGCTCATGGCGCTCGAGGATCTCTCCGGCGATGAGATAGAGCTTCGAGCGGTTCTCCACCGACTCGAGCGTGGCGACCGTGCGTCGCAGCAAGCGGATCGCGTCGTTGACGCTCTCGCGGTCTTCGACGACCGGCGCGTAGGAGGTGGCGAAGCGCACGCGATCGAGCGGGGACAGGTTCAGCGTGTCCGGCTCGATGATCGCGAAGAGCTTCGCAGCCTGCTCACGCTCGCCGCTGTCGAGGTGCTGGATCGCTCGGTTGAGGCGCATCGTGGGCGAACCCTTGCGGAAGTCCTCGGACTCGAGTCCAAGTCGGGCGCGGGCCTCATTGACATGCGAGACGAGCGCGTCACCCACACCTTCCTGCTCGGCGTAGCGGCCGAGGAAGACGACGGAGAGCTCTTCGCCGTCGACGGTCAGCGCCATGTCGGCGGCGCGCGTCAGGGCCTCGGCCTTCACGCTGTCGCTCTTGCCGCGACTGAAGTGGAGCCAGGCGAGCGCGGCCTCGACGGGCTTGCCGTCGAGCTCGAGTGCGCGCGCCCGCAGGTCCATGCCCTCGAGCTCGTCGATGGTCGATCCTCCGAGGCGCTTGGCCTCCTCGAGGTCGCGCAGCGCCTCGATGTACTTGCCCACGCCGATCTTGGCACGCGCGGTCAAGAGCTTGCGCTCGGCTGCGTCGTCGTTGTCGAGCGGAGGGATCGCGGTGTCGAGCCCTTGCAGCATGTACAGGGCGCGACGCGACTCACCGCGCATGAGAATCGCGCGAGCGAGCTCGCGGCGAGCCTCGGCGATGTAAGCGACGGGCGCGAATTCGTGGTTGCCGACGTACTGGAAGTGCGGCATGGCCCGGCCCCAGTCGCCGAGTCCGATCAGCAGGCGCCCGGCGTCCATGCGCGTCTCGATGAGGAGCTTCTCCTCGAGCTCCTGGTCGAGGAGGAGTTCGTAGTGACGCACGGCCTTCTCGGGCTCGTCGCGCAGCAGCGCGATCTCGGCCAGCTCCAGGCGCGCACGCGTTGCGTCGGGGCCCTCGGAGAAGCGCTGGAGCGCGCTCAGATAGGCGATCTCGGAGGCTTGCAGCGAGTGCTTGCGCGTCCCGAAGGGCGGCGTCTCCGTGCGAACGCTGATGCGATCCGCGCCAACCGTGCCGGTCAGACCCGCCGCGCCGAGCACGTAGCCGACGGCGACGTGCAGCTCGCGGTCCATCAGGTAGACGGTGACGAGCGGCGACTCTTCGATGTCTTCGAAGCCCTCGAGGTCGAGGTCCAGGTCACGGCAGAGACTCTGCATCAACCGGTGCACGGGGAACTCCCGGGCCTGGATGTCGCAGTAGAGGTCGCCGTCCTTCTGGCGCGTCTCGATCTGGACGGCGTTCTGGGCCGGCGCGAGCGCGCCGGCGGCGATGAGCGCGAGGGCGATCATTCGACGTTCTCCGGGAGGGACTCTGCTTCGCGCTTGTGGCTCGCAGCGATCAGGAAGCTGGCGCGTCGTTCCATGTCCTCGCGGGACTCGACGGGGAAGCGATCGGCTTCCGCCAGCAGGGTGAAGAGCATGCGCCGCGCGTCGGCGAAGCGACCCCCGGCGATGGCCTCGCGAGCGACCGTCAGGACCGTCTCGTGCGGAGACTCCATGGCGGGAATGCGCTCGACTTCGGCGGTGTTCTGGGGGGCGCTGCGCAGCAGCTGTCCTTGCATCTGGACGATCTGCTGCAGCTCGCCGGCGGTCTCGCGCTGGAGCTCCGCCGTGGTCGTCGAGACCTCGGCGCGCACCTGTTCGATCTGCTGCTGGAACGAGCTCGTCGCGCGCCAGGCGATGGCGAGCAGCCCGACCAGGAACACGACGACGGCGCCGGTCAGGACCCAGAGCGCTTTGGGGGACGCTGCCGCCGGAACGGCGACGCGCAGCGGCGCGCCCTGCGCGGCGAGCTGCGCCTGGTACTGGTATTGCGCCTGCATCTGCGCCTGTGCGAGATCGACGGGCTCCGGCGCGTGTGCGTAGCTCGCCGGAGCGCCGGCACCGCGCGGGGAGTCCGCGCTCGCGAGGTCGTTTCCCAGCTCGGTCGCGGCGGGCGGTTGCACGAGCGTGTCGCCGAGGTCGTCCTGCAGCAGCGCGTGCACGCTCTGCGTCGCGGCCTCGATCGAGGCTTCGATGGGCAGGTCGGGCTCGGGCTCCGGCTCGACGCCGAGCGAGGAGAGATCGAGCGGCGGGAAGTCGAACACGTCGATGTCGAGCTCGGGATCGAGCCCGGTGCACTCGATCTCCGTCTTCGGCAGCGAGGCCGTCTCGGTCGCGGGCGGGTCCGACATCAGGTCGTCACCGGTCGCGTCCTCCGACGGATCCGCGGCCGCCGTCGGCTCCGCGAGCGGCGCCGGGAAGTTGAACAGGTCCTCGTCGGTCGGCTGCTCGGCCTGCGCGGACTGCGCGGGCGGCTGCGGGCCGTCGGGGCTCTGCCCCGGCGTCTCCGAGGCGGGTGCGAAATCGTCCAGGGCCATGGGGCTCTAGCTCCTGAGCGCCTGCGCGGCGAGGCGCTTCGGGTCGGGACCGGCGAGCAAGCGACCGACGACGACGGCCAGGGCCGGCGTGAGCTGGAAGAAGCTCTCGCCATCCTCCAGCTGCAAGGTCGCGAGCAGCTCGCGCGAGGTCTCGGGGGTGAGGAAGTCGTACTCGGTGAGGTCGGCGTGGTCGCAGCCCTCGAAGTCGACGCGGTACGCGCCGAAGCGCAGCGCCACCGTCGTGCCTTGATCGGGCGCGCTGCGCACCTCGATGTCTTCTGCCAGCGCCGCTGCGCGAGCGAGTCCGCCGCCGTCGGCCATGGCCTCGGTCGCGAGCTCGTCGGAGTCGAAGCCGAGGCCCTGGTCGGTGATCTGCAGGACGAAGTCGCGGCGCTCGAGCGTCGCGACGATGCGGAACGCGCCTTCATTGAACTCGTAGGCGTGCGTGAGCACGTTCTGGATGAGCTCGCCGGCGGCGGTGCAGGCGCGCGCTCGACAGGTCGGGCCGATGCCGCGCTGGGTCGCGAAGGCAGCGATGTCGCGCAGGCAGGTCTCGAGGGCCGTCGGCGTCGCGAGGTAGCTCTGCTCGAACTGCGCGTTCAGGTCGTCGATGCCCTGCTCGACCGCGCTCACCAGCTCCTCGAGCCGGAAGGGCTTGGCGAGGAACTCGGCGGCGCCGAGCTTGAGCGCGCGGCGACAGTCCGCGAGCGACGGGTTCGAGGTGACGAACACCGTGCGCGGCACGAGGCCTGAGCGCTTGTACTGCTCGAGCAGGTCGAGGCCGGAGAGGCCCGGCAGCTCCGTGTCGGCGATGAGCACGTCGGGTCGCGGCAGCGCCAGCGCGAGCTGGACGCTGCGCGCGACGGCGACCGTGTGGCCGCGCGACTCGAGCGCGCAAGCCATCGCGTTCGCGATCGCCAGCTCGTCTTCGACGATGAGGACCTGCATGTTAGAGGCCTCCTCCCACTCGGTTTTCGAGGGGGAGACGAACGGACACTTTGGTCGCGCCGCTCGTGGCCAGTGTGCTGTGGACCGTGCCGCCGAGCCTGTTCAGCTCGTGCTCGGCCGCGAGGGAGAGGAGCTCCGCGCCGCGGTTCGAGGCGCTGGCGTCGCAGAGGTCGATGCGTGCGTGGTCGCCGTCGCGGGGCGAGAGGACGAGCGTGAAGCAGGCCTCGTCGCCAGCGCAGTAGAGGTGCAGGAGCGCCTCGGAGTCGGGACCGACGTGGGCCTGGATCAGGTAGGAGAGGGCGCGCGACGCCAGCGGGCCGTCGAGGCTCAGGCAGCGGTCGGCGTCCTCGCAGGCCAGTTCGACGCCGCGGCGGATGCGCGCGGGGGCCTGGCGCAGCGCGGCGCGCGCCAGCTCCTCGAGCGTGCAGGCGAGGGGCGTCGCGGCATCGGGCGCCGCCAGGTCGACGAGCGCGTGGACGTTCTGACGCAGGGCCTCGATCAGCTCGATCGCGTGACCGAGGCGGGTCCCGCGGGCGTCGTCCTCCGGGAAGTCGCGCTCGAGGTCCTCGATCGAGGCCTGCAGAGCGGAGATCGGCGCCTCCAGGCTGCGTCGGATCTGGGCCGTGAGCTGGCCGAGTTCCTGGCTGGCGTCTTGGGCCGTGTTGGGGAAGGTCTTGGCGGTCATCGAGGAGGCCTGGGTCGAGGCGGGGAGGCCGACGGAGTCCGTCGGCTACCCGCTTCTCGTCCAGGCGCCCCGCTTCCCTTGATGGCGGAGCCGCTCGATCCGGCATTTCTTTCCGACTCTGGGGCTCCCACGGCCCCGCCAGGGCGGTTCTTTCGCTTCAGCGCCCCCGAGGGGTGTTGTATTTTTCAACACACGGCCGCCGCGGCGCGCACCCCAGCCGGGGAGGCGGAAGGGATTACCCCTCGATGCGGTAGCTCTTGAGCTTGTTGTAGAGGGTGGTGCGATTCACCCCGAGCAGCCGGGCGGTGTGGCTGCGATTCCCGTCGGTCCGGCGCAGCGCCTGACGGATCAGCTCTTCCTCCGCATGGCGCAGCTGGAAGTCCTCGAGCTCGAGGCGCACCTCGCCGGCGGCCCGCGTCGGGGAGGTGGCGTCGGTCGCCGCGGTGGCGGGCGAGCCGCCGTCCTGCGGCCCCAGCCCGAGGTCCACGGGGAACAGCGTCGACCCGCTGCTCCGCAGGAGGCCCCGTTCGATGGCGTTGCGCAGCTCGCGGGCGTTGCCGGGCCAGGGGTGGGCGGCGAGGGCCGCCCGAACCGACGGATCGAATGCGACGGAGCCGCGCCCGAGCTCGGCCGCCAGCTGGCGCAGCAGAGCGTCGGCGAGGCCGGGCAGGTCTTCCCGACGCTCGCGCAGGGCCGGGACCTCGATCGAGAGCACGTTCAGGCGGTAGTAGAGGTCCTCGCGCAGCAGCCCGGCCTCGACCCGCGCCGCCAGATCGTGGCGCGTGGAGGCCAGCAGCCGCGCTTCGACCTCGCACTCCTCGCCCTCCGGCGTGCGGAAGGAGCGGTCGCGCAGCACCGCATGCAGCTCCTCCTGGAGGTCGGGATGCAGCTCGCCGACCTCGTCGAGGAACAGGCTGCCGCCGCGGGCGGCGCTGAGGAGGCCTTCGCGCGGGTCACGGGCGCCGTGGCTGCCGGGGCCTTGACCCCGAGGGGCGCGAGGCTCCGACTCGTCCGGGAGGGTGCCGAACAGATCGCCGAACAGCTCGGCCGGGGAGCGCCCGGCGCAGGGCACGTGGACGAAGGGGCCGCCCGCCTGGGCCGAGGCCTCGTGGATGGCGCGGGCGATGCGCGCCTTGCCGGCGCCGGTCTCGCCCGTGATCAGAACGGTGGTGCGGGGGGTCGAGGCGACCCGCTGGACCTGGTCGTGCAGGCGCTTGGCGGCCCGGGAGCCGCCCTTGAGCGGGGCGAAGCGCCGAGCGGCGAGTTCCTCCCGCAGGAGGCGGCGCTCCCGGGCGAGCGCGCGGCCGCGGGTGACGCGCAGCAGGACGGCGGCGAGCGTGACCTTTCTATAAGGAGCTTCGAGGAGGTCGGCCGCGCCGGCCTCGAGGGCGGCGAGCGCCAGCTCCCCGGCGCCCGGCGCCTCGCCGTCCACGAGCCAGATCACCGAGGTCCCGGGCAGGCCCTCGCGCAGCGCGGCCAGGTCCTCGAGCCCCGCGGCCTCGGGCGCTTCGAGGAGCGCGATCGCCGGACCGGTGCGGAGGCCGATCGCGAGCGCCTCGGTGACGCCGCTCGCCTCCAGCGTTCGGTGACCGAGGGCCTCGCAGTACGCGAGCAGCTCCCGGCGGCGATCCGAGTCGGTGGCGGCGATCAGGAGGGGCGCGGTCATGGGGGGCAGTCGGGCCGGTCGATTCTGCACTTCGTCCGAAGCCGCCGCGAACCTCCGGCGCGTGCTTTCGCCGGGCTTTCCCGGGAACCGCAGCCGGGAAGTTCCGGGCCGGATCGGCCCTGGCGGGGGCGTGAGGCCTGGAGTGCGCCTTTCTTTCCGGCCCCGCGCGCCAAGAAATTCCCCCTCCACGCTCAGGCGCCGCTGGGAGCCTCCGAGAACCCCACCGTCCTCGCGCGGCCCACGCCGGGCGGGACACCTCAAACAGCGATTCCAAACCTAGAGACCACCAACGACACAGGAGCCAAAACATGGGCCTCAGAGTCAACACCAACATCGCGTCGCTCACGGCGCAACGCAACCTCGGCACGGTCACCAACCGTCTGCAGGGCAACTTCTCGCGACTGTCCAGCGGCCTGCGCATCGCCGTCGCCGCCGACGACGCCGCCGGCCTGGCGATCTCGGAGCGCATGCGCTCCCAGGTCCGCTCGCTGGGCGCCGCTTCCCGCAACGCTCAGGACGGCATCTCGCTCGTCCAGACGGCGGAGGGCGCGCTCAACGAAGTCTCGAACGTGCTCAACCGGATGCGTGAGCTGTCCATCCAGGCGGCCAACGGCACGCTCAGCACGGCGGACCGCGCAACGGTCAACACGGAGATCGTCCAGCTCCAGGCCGAAGTCGATCGCATCGCGACGACCTCGACCTTCAACGGGACCAACCTGCTGAACGCGGCGCAGACCGTCAACATCCAGGTCGGCATCAACGCCGGCGAGGTGATCGGGGTCGGCCTGGCCGATACGCAGACCGCCGCGCTCGGCATCACGGCCGCCGCCGTCAACACGACGACGGCTGCGAACGCTTCGGCGTCGCTCGCCGCGCTCGACGCGGCCATCAACACGGTCAACACCGTGCGAGGCAACCTGGGCGCGTCCCAGAACCGCATGCAGAGCGCGGTCACCTCGATCATGAACTCGAAGGAGAACCTCTCCGCTGCAGAGAGTCGTATCCGAGACGTGGACGTCGCCCTCGAGACGGCGGACCTCTCGCGGAACACGATCATGCAGCAAGCCGCCACCTCGGTCTTGCAGCAAGCCAACACGCAGCCGCAGATCGCTCTATCTCTTCTCCAAGGATAGTGAAGTTCGGCCTCTAGCGCCGAATCGCTGAGGGGGAGGGTCGTCGCAAGGCGATCCTCCCATTCCAGCGGCCCGACCGACTGACTGACTTCTCGCTCTATCGCGGACCCAGCTCCGCGCCCGCTGCGCCGGCCTCGACGTGCCATCGAACCAGGCGAAGCGCTCTTTGAAACCACCGATCATCTGCTCGAGGCAGCCTCAGGATTCGAGGCCGCGCGGGCAGACAACGTTCATCCGGCGCTCCTGGCTCCGGAGGCGAAGACACGCACCCTCGCGACCGC
>CAYGST010000066.1:0-2645 GCA_964352415.1 uncultured Planctomycetaceae bacterium
CGACGTTGCTGCCGGTCTCGAAGACCTCCGAGACCGCCCGCTGGTCGTCGAACGCCGGCGCGGCGCGGTGGATGGGCCGGGTCTCGGTGACCGTCATCTTGCCGGCGGTGAGCTCGTCGAGCGCCTGGCCGGTCAGGTTGAAGATCCGCCCCTTGGTGCCTTCGCCGACGGGCACCGAGATCGGCGCGCCCGTGTCGACGGTGGGCATGTTGCGGCGGCAACCATCGGTGGTCGACATGGCGACGCAGCGCACCATGTCGTTGCCGAGGTGCTGCGCGACCTCGAGCACCAGGTCGATGCCCTTGGCCTCGTCCTGGATGGTGAGCGCGTTGAAGATCGCGGGCAAGTGGCCGGCGGGGAAGCGCACGTCCACAACGGGGCCGAAGATCTGAGCGGTGGTGCCGGTGTTGGAGGAAGTCATCGTGATACCTGGGGTGACTCGGGTCGCGCTCTGCTGGGTTGATACAGCTCAGGCGACAAGAAAAGTCTGTGTCCGGAGTGGTGTGGCGTTACTTGAGAGCCTCGACGCCGCCGACGATGTCGAGCAGCTCCTTGGTGATGCCCTCCTGACGGAGGCGGTTGTACTTGCCTTTGAGGACCTTCTGCATGTCGGTCGCAGCATCCGTCGCGGCCTTCATGGAAGCCCGGCGACTGGCGTACTCGGAGGTCAGTGACTCGAGCAGAGCGTTGTAGATGCGGATCTCGAGGTAGCGCGGCAGCAAGTGATCGAAGATCGACTCGGCGTCCGGTTCGAGGATCACGTCGGTCGAGGCGCCATCGCCGCCAGCCTCGGTCTCGAGCTGCTCCACGGGGAGGAACTGCGAGATCGTGGGGACGTAGCGAGCCATGGACTCGAAGGCGGAGTACATCACTTCGACGCGCTTGTACTCGCCGGAGAGGAAGGCCTTGATCAGCGCCCTCGACGTGAACGCTGCGTTGGCGAAGTTCACCGACTCGAGCGGGGGCTCGACCAGGAACGAGGCGACGTTCAGGCTGCGCTTGGAGAGGTACTGGAACCCCTTGCGCCCGTAGACGTGGAAGTCGAAGTCCGACTCCTCGAGGCCCTCTGTCTCCTTCTGCTGCTTCAGCCAGCCCTCGAGCTTCGCGAAGAGGTTCGAGTTGTAGGCGCCGCAGAGCCCACGATCCGAGGTCACCAGGAGCACGAGCACCTTGTCCCCCGTCCCCTCGTTGAAGAGCGGGCGGTCGGCGATCTCACCCCCGAGCACCTCGGCGAGGTGCCCGACGAGTCCGGAGATCTCCTGCGCGTAAGGCCGCGAGCAGACAGCACGATCCTGGAAGCGGCGGAGCTTGGTCGAGGCGACCATCTCCATCGCTCGCGTGATCTGCTTGATGTTGCCTACGGATTTGATCCGCAGGCGGAGTTCCTTGACTGAGGCCATGGGCTTGGCGGGTTGGAGCGCGCTCCGTTAGTTGGCCATCAGGGAGCCGACCGTCGCGGCCGCTTCCTCGAGCGTCTTCTTGGCCTCGTCCGACAGCTTGCCGGTCGAGAGGATCTCGTCGCCCAGCTCGGGCTTGGTGTCGCGCATGAAGGCGAGGAAGGCCTTCTCGAACTCACCGACCTGCTTGACCGGAACGGCGTCGAGTGCGCCCGCGTTGCCGAGGTGGACCATCATGACCTGCTCCTGGACGGGAACCGGCGCGTACTGGCCCTGCTTGAGCATCTCGACGAGGCGCGCACCGCGCGTCAGCGTGGCCTGCGTCGCGGCGTCGAGGTCCGAGCCGAACTGGGCGAAGGCGGCCAGCTCGCGGTACTGCGCGAGGTTGATCCGCAGGCCGCCCGCGGCCTTCTTCATGGCCGGGATCTGCGCCGCGCCGCCCACGCGCGACACCGAGATGCCCGCGTTCACCGCGGGGCGGACGCCCGAGTTGAACAGGTTCGACTCGAGGAAGATCTGGCCGTCGGTGATCGAGATCACGTTGGTCGGGATGTACGCCGAGACGTCGCCCTCCTGGGTCTCGACGACCGGGAGCGCCGTCATCGAGCCGCCGCCCTTCTTGTAGCGGGGGTCGATCTCCGGCGCGTTGGCCGCGAGCTTCGCGGAGCGCTCGAGGAGGCGGCTGTGCAGGTTGAACACGTCGCCGGGGAAGGCCTCACGACCCGGGGGACGACGCAGCAGCAGCATCACCTGGCGGTAGGCGAGCGCCTGCTTGTAGATGTCGTCGTACATGATGACGACGTGACGGCCCTCGTCGCGGAAGCGCTCCCCCATCGAGGTGCCCGCGTAGCACGAGAGGTACTGCATCGAGGCCTCGTCGTTCGCCGAGGCGTTGACGACGATCGTGTACTTCAGCGCGTCGTGCTCCTCGAGGCGGCGCACGACGTCGACCACCGTCGACTGCTTCTGGCCGACCGCGACGTAGATGCAGAGCACCTGCTCGGGGTTCTTCGGGTCGCCGCCGCCGGTGTTCCGCTGCGACAGGATCGTGTCCACGCAGAGCGCGGTCTTGCCCGTCTGGCGGTCGCCGATGATCAGCTCGCGCTGGCCGCGGCCGATCGGGATCATGGCGTCGATGGCCTTGATGCCGGTCTGCAGCGGAGTGTCGCCCGGCTGCCGCTCGACCACCGAGGGTGCCGGCTGCTCGATCGGGCGCCGGTCGCTCTCGGCCGTGCCAACCCGTCCCTA
>CAYGST010000066.1:2655-14252 GCA_964352415.1 uncultured Planctomycetaceae bacterium
TGGCTGGCGCTCCACCACGGACGGTGCCTGCTGCTCGATGGGCAGGTAGTCGTCCTCGGTGACCGCGAGCGCGCCCTTACCGTCGATCGGGTCGCCGAGCGCGTTGACCACGCGACCGAGCAGGCCGTCGCCGGTCGGCACGGAGATGATTCGGCCCGTCGAGCGGACCTCGTCACCTTCCTTGACCTCCGAAGCGCGTCCCAGCAGCACGCAGCCGACGTTGTCCTCTTCGAGGTTCAGCGCGACGCCGCGAACACCGCCCGAGAACTCGAGCAGCTCGTTCATCATGCAGTCGTCGAGCCCGTACACGCGGGCCACGCCGTCACCGACCGAGAGGACGGTGCCGATGCTCTGCATCGAGGTCTCGCCCTTGTACGACTCGATTTCCTTCTTGAGGATCGAGGTGACTTCAGCGGGTCGAAGGTCCATCTGTCTGTTGCTTGTCTGGGTGCCCCGGTTCGGGGCGCGGTTGGAGGCGCGAAGCCGTGTGGAACGCGCGGGCTCTCGTGGGAGTGAACTTGGGTGTCGGAGTCGGGCTCAGCTCACGCTGGGCAGCTCGCACTCCATCATCTTCTGGCGCAGGCCGGCCAGGCGGCCACGCACCGAGTAGTCGATCAGGCGATTCTCGACGAGGACGCGCACGCCACCGATCAACGCGGAGTTGATGCGGTTGGTCAGCATGACCTCCTTGCCGAGCTTGGCTCCGATGGCGACCGACAGCTCGGCGACCTCGCCGGAGCCGAGCGCGAGGGCGCTCTCGACGACGCCTTCGACGGCGCCGCGGCTGGCGAGCCACTTCTTGCGGAAGGCCTCGCCCATGCCCTGCAGGACCTGAACGCGGTTCTTGTCGAACAGCAGTCCGACGAAGTGCTGCGTCAGGGGATCGCAGGCTTCCACGAGCTTCTCGATCTGCGCCTGACGCTTCTCGATCGGCACGCGGGCGTCGAACAGCCAGGCCTCGACGGTCTCGTCCGCGACCTCGGCCGCGATCATCTCGACGTCCGCGCGCACCGCGTCGACGACGCCCTTCTCGGACGCCAGGTCGAAGAAGGCCTCGGTGTAGCGGGTGGTGACGGGGTCGACCAGCATGCTCAGGACCCCTTCGTGGCCGAGACGAGCTCGGAGACGAGTCGGCGATCGTCCTCGGCGTCGACGCGCCGCTGGATGACCTGACCGGCCGCCGAGAGCGAGAGGTCGACGACCTGCTCGCGGATGGCGGCGAGCGCCTGGTCCTTCGCGGTGTCGATGTCCGCCTTGGCCCGCTCGCGCAGCGCCTCGGCTTCTTTCTTCGCCGCCTCGATGACCTCGTGCTCGCGCTTCTCGGCCCGCTCGCGGGCCTCCGACATCATCTTGGCCGCGCTGGCCTGCGCCTCGCCGAGCTTGACCTCGACCTCGGCGCGAACCTTCTCGGCCTCCTGGTTGGCCTTCTCCGCGCTCTCGATCGCGGCGAGCGCCTGCTCGTCGCGCGCGGTGAGCGCACGGGTGACCGGGCCCATCACGACGATCCAGATCACCGGCAGGGCGCACGCGAAGATGATCAGGGTCCAGATCGTCCCGCCGAACCCAGCCGGGTCCATCGGGTCGTAGCTGTCGGAGAGAAGGGCGAGGACGAAGAGGTTCTGCATCGCTTGGGTGGGGTGTGCCGAGCTCCCTCGGCGGGTTGGGCCCGGGGGCCCGCATGGCGAAAGGGGTCCGGCGCGGCCGGACGGCGGCTCGAGGGGCGGGGGTTCCGGGGCGCCAGAAGGCGCCCCGGTCCGTTCCTCGAATCGCGGGCGCTAGCCGAGCGCGATCAGCAGGGTGACGACGACGGCGAAGAGGGCCACACCCTCGATCAGCGCCGCGAGGATGATCGAACCACCGCGGATGTCCGAAGCAGCCTCGGGCTGACGGGCGATGCCTTCGTTGGCCGACTGACCGATCTTGCCGATGCCCATGCCGGCGCCGATGGCGACGATACCGGCGCCGAGACCGGCGCCCATCTTGGCGAGGTCGAGGGTGTTCGCCTTGGCGATCTCCGCGGCTGCGGTGGCCGTATCAGCGTTGACTTCCTGCGTCAGGTCGATGGCGGACTGGACGAGGGTGGGGTCGATTCCGAAAAGAGTCATCTCTATGTGATCTCCAGGGTGCGGCTGCTTCGCGACCGCAAGGGTTGGTTCTTGGATAAGGAACGGGGTCCCCCGCCTCAGGACACGCGAGTGCGCGCCAGCGAGTCGGGGTGAAGGATGTGCGTCGTTGCCCTAGTGCTCCGGGTGGATCGAGGCGTTGACGAACAGGATCGAGAGCTGCGTGAAGATGTACGCCTGCAGCAGCGCGACGAAGCTCTCGATGATCATGATGAAGACGGCGAAGCCGATGGCCACCGGTGAAACGGCGTAGCCCATCGTGTCGCCCATCGACTGACCGAAGAAGAAGATCAGGCCCATGAAGGACAGGACCACCATGTGGCCGCCCGTCATGTTCGCGAACAGACGAATCATGAGCGCGAACGGCTTCACGATCAGGCCGACCAGCTCGACGACGAACATCAGCGGCCAGAGCGCGGCGGGCACGTGCGGCACGAGGTTCTTCCAGAAGGCCAGCGGCCCCTGCACGACCATGCCGCAGATCACCATGGAGGCCAGGGTGATGGCGGCCAGCGCGGCCGTCACGAAGATGCTGGCCGTCGCCGTGGCGCTCCACGGCACGAGCCCCATCAGGTTCATGAAGAGGATGAAGAAGAACATCGACAGGAAGTACGGGAGGTACGTCTGCGCGGTCTTCTTGCCCATCACCGGAACGACCATCTCGTCGCGGATGTACATGGCGAAGCCGGTGAAGAGCTTCGTCAGGTAGTCGCCCTGGCCGGTGCGCAGGTACTTCGGAATCCCGCTGAGAAGGATCAGGATCAGCAGCACCGACGCGAGCTGGAAGACCTGCAGGTTGGTCGCGTACAGCATCGGGTGCGCGTCGGGCCCGTGCCCCGCGGAGGGGTCGAAGAACCCGAGGAACGCGGGCAGCGGGAGCGCCAGAAGAGCGTCGCCGGACGCGTGCTCATCGGCGGCGTGGCCGGCCGAGGCGCCTTCTTCCATGTGCGACTCAGCGTCCACGTGCGACCCGGCGCCGTGGTCGTCCGCGTGCGACGAGTGGCTGACCAGCTTGGCCGGCACCAGGTGCAGGTAGAGCTGCTGGAAGACGTTCTCATTGGAGTGGTGCTCCGAGTACTCCTTCGAGATCAGGCAGGCGCCGAAGACGACGACGAGGGCCAGGATGGGGCGCAGGAAGTTCACGGATAGGTCCTACTCGGCCTGGGACGGGGCGAGGATGGGATCGGCCTGCGGGGACGGCGCCCCCGAGGAGTTCTTGAGGAGGCGCACGTTCTCGAACACCGAGACCGTCTGGACGATCGCGGCGGTCGCCACGAAGGTCACGAGAAAGGCCCGCCAGTCGGCGCGCGCGGACGCGGCCTCGAGGAAGCGGAAGGAGAGCGCGCCGATCAGTACGAAGACCAGCTTGAAGAGGAAGATCTCGACGACGGACTGCATCCCGCGCTGCGGGCGCGTGCGGAGCGTGTGGCGTTGCCACGCGGCGCCGAGCATGGAGACCGAGCTGCCGCAGAGGACCCCCATCGTGATGCCCATGCCCACGCGCCCGCCGGTCTGAACGGCGAGGATCGCCGCCACGAGGATCGTGGCGATGGTGGCGAGGGTGGTGCGGGTCATTGAGGCGCTGAGTCCGAGCCGGGGCTCGGTGGTTTCGGCGAGCCGGGGCTCGGTGGTTTCGGGTCCGAGCCGGGGCTCGAGACGCTGGGGTCGGCGGTCTCCGGTCTCTTCTTGGAGGCGTCGTTCACGGCGAGGATCAAGGCGTAGAAGCTGGCACCCGCGCCGGCGAACAAGCCGACGATCATCAAGAGCGGATACGTACCGAGCTTTCCATCGAGCCACCACCCACCCCAGCCGAGCAGGCACATCGTGACGACGAGCTGGATGCCGTAGGACGCGAAGCGTCCGTAGGCTTCCATGAACCCGAGGGTCTCGCGCGCTGGTCGAAGTCGGGGCGACATGCGGTACGATCGACGTGCTGCGGGCGCGCCGCGAAACGTCGGTCGATTGCCGAGGAGGGGGGTCGACGAAAGCTCATCCGAGGGTGAGCTCCAAGGCCTTTTCAGAGGGCGTGTCGGAGGCCGGCAGCGGCCGCGCGCGGCCCCTCTCCGACTTCGAACGGCGAACAGCGTAGGGCTCGGGAAGGCGAGGTCAACCCGGCCAAGTCCAAAATCCCGTCCGGAACGTCGGCCATTTCGAGCACGCCCGCCCGCGCGCCGGCCGCCCGGCCGAGACCCGGCAGCACCCCGTGTTCGCCGAGGCCCCGGTCGGGTAGAATCTCCGGCCAAAATCGGACGTGTCGCCACGCCCGAGATCGACTCCCGAATCGCCCCCAGGGCACTGAATTCCGCAGGTACCTCCCTTGGAACGCACCCTCGTCCTCCTCAAGCCGGACGCCGTCCAGCGCCATCTCGTCGGCCCGATCCTCTCCCGCTTCGAGCAGAAGGGCCTGAAGCTCGTCGGCCTGAAGATGCGTCACTTCCCGCTCGCGACGATCCAGCAGCACTACTCGGATCACTCGGACAAGCCGTTCTACGGCAACCTGGTCAACTTCATGACGTCGGGTCCCGTCGTCGCCCTCGCCTTCGACGGCAAGGACGCGATCTCGGTCGTGCGCACGCTGGTCGGCAAGACCAACGCCCGCGAAGCCGCCCCGGGCACGATCCGCGGCGACTACGGCATGAGCTTCTCCAACAACATGGTGCACGCCTCCGACAGCCCGGAGAGCGCCGCCAAGGAGCTCGGCCTGTTCTTCTCCGAGACCGGCGACCTGATCGACTGGGAGCCCGTCGACCTCGGCTGGAGCTACAACGTCGAAGAAGAGCTCTCCTGAGCCTCAACGCCCGGCAGATCGCTCAGCTCGTCGACGAGCTCTCCCCGCTCGTCGTCGGGCTGCGCTTGCGTGACGTGCAGCCCATCCCGCCGCGCGACGTCGTGCTCGTGTTCGAGCCGCTCGTCGAAGGCCCCGGGCCAGCGGTGTTCCGGCTACGCCTCTCCGCGGACCCGGACAACTCGCGGCTGCACCTGCAGCAGGGCCGTCTACACCGCGGCAAGGGCCCGATCGGCCCGTTCTTCCAGCGGCTGGAGAAGGAGCTCGGCGGCGCCATCCTCACGAAGCTCAGCCAGGTGCGCGGTGATCGCATCGCGCTGCTCGAGTTCAAGGAGACGCAAGACGGAACGCCGCGCGCGCTGTTCGCCGAGCTCACGGGGCGCCACGCGAACCTCGTTCTCGCCGACCGCACCGATCGCGTGCTCGACCTGCTCGTGCCTGCGCCCGCGAAGCAGGCGGAGCCGCGCCTCGTCGTCGACAGGATCTGGGAGCCGCCGCCGGGACGCGCGGGTGGCGGAGGCGACGCCCCCACCATCCAAGACGACTACGCGGAGCCGAGCGAGCCGCCCCCGGCCGTGCAGGCGGGTCACCCGGCCCTCGCTCCGCTCTCCTGGCGCGTCGAGCGCGTGCTCGGAGAAGCCGCCGCAGGCCGCGACGACGCCGCTTCGCGCAAGAAGCTCAAGAAGCGCGTCGAGCGCAAGCTCGCCCGCGCCCGATCGCTGCTCAACGGGATGCAGCAGAAGCTCGCGGCCTGCGATCGCGCGGAGCGCGTGCGCCTCGATGGCGAGCTGCTCGCGGGCAACCTCCACCGCGTCCAGCGCGGCGCGAAGGCGATCGAGGTCGAGGACTGGTACACCGATGGCCAGCCCGCGCGCACGCTCGAGCTCGATCCGCGCCGCAGCCCGCAGGAGAACGTCGAGCGGCTGTTCGATCGCTACAAGAAGCTCGAGCGCTCGAAGCAGGAGATCCCGGCCGAGCTCGAACGTGCCCAGCAGCGCAACGACGCGCTCGAGGCCCTGCTCGCCGAAGCGCTCGACGAGGCCAACGACCCCGGCGAGGTCGACGCACGGGGCGTCGCTGCCGGGCTGCTCGACGCGCCGCAGGAGGCCGATCCGCGCAAGAAGAAGGCGCCTGCGCCGCGCATCCCCTACCGCGTCTTCACGACCGAGCGCGGAACCGAGATCCGCGTCGGCAAGACGGCGAAGGACAACGACGCGCTCTCGCTCAAGCACTGCAACGGGAACGACCTCTGGCTGCACACCGCGGAAGCCCCGGGCAGTCACGTCGTGCTGCGGACCAGCGTGACGTCGAAGGGAAAGGGCAAGGGCAAGGGCAAGGAGGTCGACGCGGACCCCGAGGACCTCCTCGACGCCGCCCATCTCGCCGTGCACTTCTCCCCGCTCGAGGGCTCCACCAAGGCCGACGTCCACGTGGTCGCCTGCAAGCAGGTCCACAAGCCCAAGGGCGCCAAGCCGGGCCTCGTCACGCTCTCGGGGGGACGGATCCTCCAAGTTCGAAGGCAACCGGAGCGCCTCGCGCGGTTACTGCGCCCCGATCGCCGTTCCTAGGCCGCCTCGCTGGCCGGAATGCCCGGAAGCGCTGCCGCTCGATTCCCGTACTCTTGCGGACACCCTACCCCGCCGAGCCGCCCCCATGAACGCACGCCGCCTCCTCTCCACATCGCTCCTCGCCCTGACGGTCGCCGTCTCGACGACGTCTTGCGTCACCAAGATGTCGGCCGACGAGAAGGAGCGCCGCCTCGAGATCTATCGCGAGACCTGCGGCGCCTACCTCTCGATGAGCGAGTGGGAGCGCGCCGAAGACCAGGCCCTGCGCGGGCTCGCGCTCGACGAGGAGGACTTCGACCTGCGGCTGTACCTCGGACGCGCGCTGCTGAACCAGGGCACCATCGACGACATCCTCAAGGCCGAGTACACGCTGACCGAGCTCGACGCCGACGGCGACTTCCGCGTGCCGCTCTCGCTCGCCGAGGTGCTCGAACGCAAGGGCATCGCCTACGAGGAAGCCGCGGGCGCCGTCGCCAGCGGTGAGCGCGCGACGGCGGCGGCCGACCCGCAGGTGCGCGCTGCCGAGCTGCAGAGCACGGCGCGTGAGTCGTTCCAGCGCTCCCTCGAGCTGTTCGAAGAGGCGCTCGACCTGCAGCCCAACGACACGGAGGTGCTCAACGGGCTGGTGCGCGTCACGGCGCTGCTCGGCGAGTACGAGGACTCCCTCGCGTGGGGCGCCGCGGTCGTCAGCATCACGACCTCGGACCGACTCTTCTGGCGCAGCCAGCTCGAGCGACCGAACATCTCGCCGCAGGAGGAGGAGCGCATGTGGTCGAACATCAACAACCTGCGCGAGCTCGAGCAAGCCGTGCACCTGCACTCCGCGACGATCCTGAACTCGAAGCTCGGCCGCGCCACCGATGCGGTCCGCGAGCTCGACGCGATCGTCGCCGTCGACCCGGACGTCACCGAGGTCCACAGTCAGCGCGCGCAGCTGCTGGTCAAGCTCAACCGCTACGAGGAGGCGATCGCCGCGATCGACGACTACCTGCGCCTCGCTGGCCTGCCGTTCGACCACCCGAACATCCAGCGCGCCTACCGCATCCGGCGCGACTGCGAGACCGCGCTGGTCCGCGCGGGCGGCTGAGGATCGACGACCCCCGAACCTGCGCGAAGCCCCGCCGCTCCTCAGGGCGGCGGGGCTTCGCGCATCGATCCGAGACCGGTGCCGCGAACGCGGCGGTCTCCTCAGCGCTTCGGAAGCGACTCTCCGCGCTCGGTCACGAGCGCGGGCGCCGAGCTGGACACCCAGCTGTGGACGCGCTCGAGGCCGTTGCGATCGACGATCTTGATCTGGAAGGAGCGGCCACCGAGCTCCGCGAGCGCGGCGCTGATCTCCGCGGGTGAGCACACCTGGCGGCCGGCGACCTCGACGAGGATGTCGCCGCGGCGCAGGTCGAGCTCCTCGGCCAGCGTCCCGGGCTCGCGACGCTCGATCAGGAGGCCGACCCCCGGGCCGAGCTGGCGCGCCTCCGCCACCCGTAGCGGGAGCGGCGTGCACTTGACCCCGAGGACGAGCGCGCTGACCGCCCCATCGAGCGCGTGGCCATCGAGCGCGTGTCCGGCGAGCGGCCGTCCGAGCGGCGCGAGCTCCGCGCCGGCGCGCTGCGGGAAGCGGTCGATGCCCGGCACGAACAGGCGCAGCTCCGGGTGGTCCTCGACGAGGGCTTGCACGCTCTCGCCCGCGTAGCGCTGCTCACGCGGACCCTCAGGACCGAGCTCCGTGATGACGACGGTCACCCCTTCGGGCTGGATGTGGAACTGCACGTTGCGCTGCACGACGCGCGACGAGACGGCGCGCGGCGCGTAGAGGCTCACGCGCTGCGTCGCCTCGAGCGGCATGCGGTGGTCGACGTCGATCTGCCGCAACGACTCCGCTGGCGTCGCCTCGGCCAGCGCCCGCACTCCTTCGGGGGAAGCCGGCAGGGCCTCGATCGAGCGCACCGCCGAACCCCGCAGTTCGGCGCCGCGCGGCACCCAGGCCACGCGCACCGGCTGAACCCGGTGGCGCATCTCGCGCAGAGCGAGCCGCGCGGTCCAGGCGAGGTCGGGCGGAGTCAGCCCCGAAGCCCCGGCCCACTGCTGCACCTGGGCGAACAGCGCGCGATCCTTCAGCCCTCGCAGCACGAGCTCGTGGAAGGCTCGCTCGCGCTCATCGAAGTCGTCGCTCGAGAGGCGCCCGCGCCAGAGCTCGACGTCGACGCTGTCGACCAGAACGATCCTGAGCTGCAGCTCCGTTCCCGGCGCCCGCTCGGCAGCCTGCGGCGCGCTCACGTCGAGCTCGACGTGGCGCTCCACCTGGAGGTCCGTGCCGTGCTGGCCGAGAGCTACGCCGGTCAGCAGCGCGCCTCCGAGGAGACCGGCCAGGAACCAGCGCGAGCCCTGAGCGATGCGGCCCATGGCCTCAGCGAATGCCGCGCTGCAGCAGGCTCTGGGTCCGATCGATGCTCGGCGGCTGCTGCGGCGAGCTCTGTCCGAAGCTGGCCATGCGCATCTGATTCGCCTGGAACGGCGTCACCGTCAGGATTGGCTGCTCCACGAAGAGACTCGCGCGGTGACCGAGGGCCTCCCCCTCCTCCACGGCTCGTAGGCCGCTGGCGAGGTCGGCGCCGGCGACGGCCGGAGACGCATCGACCATGGGCTGAAGAGCGGACTCACCGACCTTCGGGCTCTGCTCGACGGGCGTGCGCCCGGCGAGCGCGCCGCCAGCGTCAAGGCTGGGCGTGGGAGACTGCGGGGTGGGACTCGCCATGCCGGGGCCCGGCACCAGAGCCGGTCCGTTGGCCGAGTTCAGCCACTGACCGGAGAGCACGCCCGCGACGAGCAGCGCCGCGGCGGCAGCCATGTGCGGAAGGAAGCGCAGCAAGCGCCCGCCGCCCCCCGCCGGAGCGACGGCGAGCGGTTGTCCTTGGATCAAGCCCTCAGCACAGAGGCGCTCGCGCAGCTCGGGCCAGACCGAGCCGCTCGGCGTCGCCGCCGTCCGCTCGAAGTGCTCGGAGAGCGCAGCCCGCGCCGAGGAGGAGTCCGCCAAGGCGTCGCGGCAAGGCGAGCAGCCCTCGAGGTGCGTCGCCAGCGCATCGCGGCTCGGCGCTTCGAGGTCTCCGCCCACGTACAGCGGCAGGTCGGCCAGGACTTCAGAACAGTGGATTCCCATGACTTATGCGTCGGGTCCGAACTCGTCGGACTCCATTGATGATTGGTGTACGTCGGTGGCTCCGGAGAGTTGGCCCGCGCCGCCGAACTCGCGCTCCCGTTGGCGGCGCTCCCACTCCTCCTGGAACAGCTTGCGGCCGCGGTGCAGTCGCCAGCGCACGGTCACGTGCGTCGCGCCGACGATCTCGGCGATCTCGTTGCAGGGCAGGCCCTCGAGCTCCCGCAGGACCAGCGCCGACTGGAAGTGCGGCGCGAGCGCCTCGAGACAGGCCTTCACTTCGTCCGCGGTCTCGCCTCGCACCAGCCCCGCGGAGGGATCTTCCATGCGCTCGTCGACGACGTCCGGATCCGGCTCGTCCTCGTCGGCGCCCGTCGTCGAGTACTGCACCCGACGCTTGCGCAGATGGTCGATCGCGAGGTTCGTGACGATGCGATAGAGCCAGGTGCTGAACGCGTGCGAGAAGTCGAAGCGCTCGAGGTTCTTGAAGACGCGCAGGAAGGCCTCCTGCACGAGGTCATGGGCGTCCTCATCGCCCGGCACGAGGTTGCGCGCCACGCGCCAGGCGCGTCGCTCGTAGCGCCCCACCAGCTCGGCGAAGCCCTGCTCCTCCCCGGCCAGCGCCCGCCGCACGGCCGCGTGATCGAGCGCCCGAGCCTCGGCCGCGGCGTCCGGCTGAGCCGTCACCACGACGCCCGTCGGTCCGGGGACCGCCTCGGATCGCGTGGGGCTGGGGCTGGCGGAGTGTGCGCGCATGTCGTCGGCCGGGTCGTCGGAGAGGGTCTCGTCCATGAGGGATCCCCTCGCTCGAGGGACGCTGAAGTGGTTCGAGCTACGCTTCGCCCGGGGTGGAGTTGGCGCGCTCCGCCCCTTCCTGACCCCTTTTTTCGGCCTTCCAGGCCGTCAGGGCAAGAGGTTCCAGGCTCGCTCCGCCGCCTCTCCCGCCTCCAGGTCGGCTGCCACGTCGGGCGGAAAGGCGCTGAAGACCTCCCGGGCCCGCTCCGGGTGGAGCCGGTGCACGGCGTGCGACCAGCGACCGAGTCCCCGCCTGTAGGCCTCGGGGGCCGGGGCTTCGGCCGAGAGCGCCACTGCGGCGGCCAACGGCTCGGGCAGCGCCCAGCCGCCCCCGCCAAAGCGTCCCAGGGCCTCCGCCAGGCGGCTCCGGAGTGGCTCGGGCGCTGGCGCCAGGCGAGCGAGGGCCGCCGCCCGGTCCCAGCGCTCGCCCGCGGTCAGGAGCCCGCCGAGCCCGAACTCGTACTGGCTCGCCAGCGCCTCGTCCCCGCCCGTGACCGCCAGGACGTCCGAGCGAAAGAGGACGTAGGCGCGCGCGACGTCCCCCTCGGCTTCGCGCAGGAGCGCGTTGCGGAACAGCGCGTCGGCCGCCTCGGCGCGCAGCCAGGCGGGGTGCGGCTCGTCGAAATCCCCGAGGAGCGCGAGCTTGGCGCGCCGGTCGCCGGCGAAGTCCGGCAGCACCTTGTGGAGGTACTGACCGTAGGCGTAGCCCTTGTAGTCGCGCAGCAACGCGAGGTTCTCGAGCGGCGAGCTCGGCCGCCCTTCCTGCAGCGCCTGCCAGGTCCCGCGCACGCCAAGGGCGACCAGCAGCGCGCCCGCGGCCAGCGACACGTGCCGCCCCACGCGCACGTCGGACTCCCAGAGGGCGCCGAGCGCGGCGGCGACGAGCAGCGCGCCAAAGAGCCACAGCGGAACGAGGCGCAGGAGCAGGAAGAAGTGGTACACGCGCCCCTGGACGAAGCCGCTCGAGAGGTACACGACGAGGAACAGCGCCAGGTACCCCGCCACGTAGAGGCCCGCCCGACGAGTCGTCGGTGACGGCGTGGGAGCGTCCGCGGCCTCGTCGGTCAGCGGAGCGCCGCGCTGCGCGAGGAGCACGACCAGCGCCGCCGGCACGGCAGCGGTCCAGGCGAAGAGTCCGAGCCGCTCCTCAAGCGCGCCCTCGACGAAGAGCGAGT
>CAYGST010000067.1:0-14239 GCA_964352415.1 uncultured Planctomycetaceae bacterium
CGCCGCGTGGGCTCGAGGGGACGTTCGTCATCGGTGTCGTCGCGCTCGGGAGAGCGTACGGCTTCCCGCCCCACCCCTGCGCTTCAACCGTCCTCCCGTTTCCAGGCCTTGCGCTGATCGAACCTCGGGCGCCGGTGGGCGTCGCTCGGCCGCGGGTCCGCGAGCGGCGCGGGCGGCGAGTCCAGGTAGTCGAGGTAGCGGCCACGCTTGCGCTCGTCGCTGCCGCCGAGGCGCGCGTCCTCCGCCAGCGCGCCGACGAGCCCCGGGTCGGCGTCGAACAGCCGCTGCAGGAAGAGCGCCGTCGCCACGGACAGGTTGAAGGACTCGGTGAAGCCGCGCATGGGCAGGTGCAGGCGGCGATCGGCCGCGCGCAGGAGCTCCTCGCTGACTCCGTCGACCTCGCGGCCCACGACGATGGCGACGCGCTCGGGCACGGGCTGCAGCTCCTCCGCGCAAGTAACGGCTTCGGACGTCGATGACAGGTCCGTCGCCCAGATCGCGCAGCCCGCTTCGCGCAGCGCGACCAGCAGCTCGACGGAGCTCTCGAAGGTCCGCAGCGAGAGCCAGTCGTGGCAACCGCGCGTCACGCTGCGCTTGACCCGGCGCAGCCCCTGCGGATGGCGAACGGTCCAGACGTGCTGGATGCCGAAGCTCTCCGCGGTGCGCAGGACGGCCTGCACGTTCTTGTCGTTCCAGGGCTGCTCCAGCACGAGCACGACGCGACCCGTGCGCCGCGCGAGGACGGCCTCCGCGCGCCGCAGCCGCTCCGGAGAGTCGTCCTGCTGGTCCACGGCGGGATCGTACTCGGCGGGCCGCTCGGAGTCCGCCCCGAGCCCCCTCGGCGCCCGTGGATCGACGCCTCGGGCACGGCGATCGACGTCGCGAGAGTTCGCGCGCAGCGCACGCGGAGCGCAGCGAGACCGCCGCCAGACTTGACTTCGGCGTCCCGGCGGCCGTTACTCCCCCGCGAGCCCGCGCGCACGGCGCGGGCCACACGCCCAAGGAGCGCACGCTTGAGCCACACCTGGAGAGCCGACGAGAGCGGCGCGGACCCCTCGCCGTCCGCCCTCCTCCGCGCCGCACGAGAGGGCGCCTGACATGGACCTGAGCCTGATCGTCAGCAACCTGCTGACGCCGCCGGTGCTGTTCTTCGCGCTGGGCGTGCTGGCGACGCTGATGCGCTCCGATCTGGAGCTGCCCCAGCCGATGACGAAGGCGCTCTCGCTGTACCTCCTGTTCTCGATCGGCATGCACGGCGGCGCGGAGCTCGCCGCCGCCGGGCTCTCGGTCGACGCCCTGACCCCGCTCGTCGCTGGCATGATCGCGAGCGCGACGATTCCGCTCGCGGTGTTCGCGCTGCTCGTCAAGCGCGTGGGCGCCGCCGACGCCGCTGCGATCGGCGCGACCTATGGGTCGATCTCCGCCGTCACCTTCGTCACGGCCTGCAGCTACCTCGACGACCGCGGCATCGAGTGGTCCGGACACATGGTCGCGGCGATGGCCCTGATGGAGTCGCCCGCGATCCTGGTCGGCGTGCTGCTCGCGCGCCGCGCCGGCGTCGGGCGCGACGACCCGGACAGCGGCGACGACTCGAGCTCGCTCGGCGGCCTCGTGCGCGAGGCCTTCCTGAACGGCTCGGTGTTCCTGCTGCTCGGCGCGCTCGTGATCGGCGTGCTCGGCGGAGAGAAGGGCTGGAACAGCGTCGCACCCTTCGCGCACGAGCCGTTCAAGGGCGTGCTGTGTCTGTTCCTGCTCGACATGGGCCTGATCGCCGCGCGGCGCCTCGGTCGACTGAAGCAGTCGGGCGCGCTGCTGCTCGGTTTCGCGCTCGTCGCCCCGATCGTGCTCGCCGTGCTGGCGATCTTCGCCGCGCGCGCGCTGGGCCTCGAGCAGGGCAACGCCCTGCTGTTCACGGTCCTCTGCGCTTCCGGCAGCTACATCGCCGTCCCCGCCGCGGTACGCTCCGCGCTGCCGCAGGCGAACCCGAGCCTGTTCCTGCCGATGTCCCTCGCCGTCACCTTCCCGTTCAACATCGCGCTCGGCATCCCGCTCTACATGGCGGTGATCGAGTCCCTCTGGGGGCCCAACCCATGATTCCCGTCAAGCGTCTCGAGATCGTCGTGGACTCGACCTACAGCCCGCGCATCGTCAAGCTGCTCGGCGAGCACGGGCTGACCGGCTGGACGCTGCTGCCCGGCGCGTCCGGCGCCGGCGACCGCGGCCCGCGGCTGGCGGACGACATCAACGGCGTCATGTCCAACCACGTCATCCTCACGACCTGCCCCCCCGAGTCGCTCGAGGCGCTGATGGAGGAGCTGCGCGCGCTGCTCGTGCGCTACGGCGGGATGTGCCTGATCAGCGACGCGCACTGGCTGCGGCACTGAGCCGCTCGCCACCCTACTCGTCCGCGCGGTGCAGCGCCGCCGCCGCGGTCGCCTGCGTGACGCGCGCCAGGAATTCGAAGTCGAGCTGCGTCGGCAGATCGGAGGGCGCGTGGTAGTGCGGCGTGCGCAGCTCGCCCGTGTCCGTCAGCTGGATCGCCCGCAGCCCGGCCTCCCAGTACGGCACGTGGTCGCTGCGGTAGCCGTCGTCGAACCAGCCCCCGATGCGGTTCAAGCTGTAGTACGGGAGCTCCGGAACGTAGACGTCGATCGCGTCCTCGACGCGGTTACCGAGATCGCCCGAGGGGTGATTCCCGAGCACGAGCAGGAAGTCCCCGGTCGAGCCCCAGCTGAGGAACGGCACCCAGACGGGCGTCTCCTGGCTGTCCGACGCGTCCGTCGCGACGCCGACCATATCCAGGCCGATCAGGCCGCGGAAGCTCGCGCGCTCCTCCTCACCCAGCGCCGCGACGTGGGCGCGGCTGCCCCGGAAGTCGTCCTCCTCGAGCGCGAAGAACACGAAGCGAAGGGTCGCGGCCGGCTCGGCGTCGCGCAGCACGCGCGCGGCCTCGAGCAGCGCGGCGACTCCGCTGGCGTTGTCGTCCGCCCCCGGCGAGGCGCGCACGGTGTCGTAGTGCGCGCCGACCTCGACGACGGACTCGGGGCTCACCGAACCCGGGATCTCGACGATCACGTTGCAGCGCGGCTGGGGCTCACCCGCGGCGATCAGGTACGAGATCGAGCCGTCCTCGTTCACGCGCCGGGTCATCACGCGGATGTCCGCGGTGAAGGTCTCCCGTCGCGGCTCGTAGCCGAGGTCCCGCAGGCACGCCTCGAGATAACGCACGGTGGCCTCGGTCGCAGCCGCGTCGTGGCCGGAGCGCGGACCGATGGTGACGAGCGCCGCGACGTGGTCACGCAGGCGCGCCTGGTCGACGCGGCCGATGCGCTGCGCCACGTCGGGACGCCGGCTCACCGTCGAGCAAGCCCCCAGGAGCAGCAGCGCTGTCAGCGCGAGGCGCGCGGCGCGCGCGTTCGCGAGGGCGCCTCTCACGGCGCACCGCGCATCACGAGCAGCTTCGGCTCGGTCATCTCCTCCATGGCGAAGCGCACGCCTTCGCGGCCGAAGCCCGAATCCTTGGTGCCGCCGTAGGGGAAGTTGTCCACGCGGAAGGTCGGGATGTCGTTGATCAGGACGCCGCCGTAGTCGAGCTCCTCGAAGGCCGCGAGCGCGTGGTCCATGCGCGGCGTGAAGATGCCCGCCTGCAGGCCGAAGCGGCCGGCGTTGCACTCGGCGAGGGCGTCCTCGAAGCGCGCGAAGGGCTCGACCACCGTCACGGGCCCGAAGACCTCGTCGCGGCAGACGCGCGCGTCGCGCGGCACGTTCGTCAACACGGTCGGCCGCACGACCTGGCCCTCGGCCGTTCCGCCGCAGTGCAGGGTCGCGCCGGCGTCCGTCGCCTCCTTCACCCAGCCGAGCACGCGCTCGACGTGCTGCGGCTCGATCAGGGGTCCGACGACGGTCTCGGGGTCGGCCGGGTCCCCCGCCGCGAGGGCCTTCGAGGCCGCGACGAAGCGCTCGAGGAACTCGGCGTGGAGGCTCTCGTGGACGAGCACGCGCTGGATCTTGATGCAGACCTGCCCGGCATTGGCCCAGGCTCCGATGACGATCGAATCCATCACGCGGTCGAGGTCGACGCCTTCGTCGATCACGCACGGGGCATTGCCGCCGAGCTCGAGGAGGACCTGCTTGCGGCCGGCGAGGGCCTTCAGCTTCCAGCCGACGACGTCGCTGCCGGTGAACGAGAGCACCTTCAGCCGGTCGTCCTCGACCATGCGCTGGGCCGTCGAAGGCGCGCAGTGCAGGACGTTCAGCGCGCCCGGCGGCAGGCCCGCCTCCTCGAGGATCGCGGCCAGCTCGAAGCCGGTCAGCGGACACTGCGGCGGCGGTTTCAGGACCGTCGTGGTGCCAATGGCGATCGCAGGCGCGAGCTTGTGGACGATCAGGTTGAGCGGGAAGTTGAACGGGGAGATGGCCGCGACCGGTCCGCGCGGGACGCGCTTGAAGAGACACAGGCGGCCCTCGGAGCGCGCCTCGAGGTCGATCGGCAGCACCTCGCCGCCGAGGTGCCGCGCCTCGGAGCTCGCCAGGCGGAAGGTCACGACGGCTCGGGAGACCTCGCCGCGGGCGTAGCGAATCGGCTTGCCGCTCTCGTCCGAGAGCAGCTGCGCCAGCTCTTCGGCGCGCGCCTCGAGGCGATCGGCGGTGCCCTCCAGGATCGCGACGCGGGCGTGGGTCGGCATCCGCCGCATGGCGTCGAAGGCCTCGCTGGCCGCGGCGATCGCGTCGTCCATGTCGGCGTCCGTGGCCACGGCCACCTCGCCGACGGGGCTCCCGTCGAACGGCCGGGTGATGGTCTCGAAGTTGGCGCTCGGGCGGAGCTCGCCGCCGATGCGGCTCGGATAGCGGTTCATGGTCCTCGAAGGTTCTTGGGGGAAAGCCCGTGGATGGTGCTTCCGCCCCCGGGGAGGCGTATCCTACGCCGCGCTGCCGAGCCCTTGCAGCAGGTGCGAGTCGGCTCACGACGACGGGGCGACCCGTCGGGCGCGCGTGGAGGTCAGGGTGACCCCGAAGGCGCCGGGAGGCAGCGGCTATTGGAAGCTCTCAGAGATCCGGAATGAACGAAAATCGAGACTTGATCGCGCGTCGAAGGGCTGTAGTCCCGCGCGGTATCGGACAGTTTGCGGGCGAACTCACGGCGGCCTCGGCCAGCGGCGGGCGCCTCGTCGACGCGGAGGGGCGGTCGTTCATCGACTTCGCCGGGGGAATCGGCGTGATGAACGTCGGGCACGGCGACGCGAGCGTCGTCGCCGCCATTCAGCAGCAAGCCGCGCGCTTGCTCCACACCTGCATCCACGTCGCGACCTACGAACCGTACATCGAGCTCTGCGAGACCCTGGCGGAGCTGTTCCCCCACGGCGACGAGACGCGCGTGGCGCTCTTCAATACGGGCGCGGAGTCCGTCGAGAACGCGATCAAGATCGCGCGCCAGGCGACGAACCGCTCCGCGGTGATCTGCTTCATGGAGGCCTTCCACGGGCGCTCCCTGATGGCGATGACGCTGACGTCGAAGACGCGCTACAAGGTCGGCTGCGGCCCGTACGCCCCCGAGGTCTACCGCGTTCCCTACCCCGACCTCTTCCACTTCGGTGACGGCATGGACGAGGAGGCCTTCGTCGCGCGCCAGCTGTGGCGCCTCGAGGACTCGTTCAGCAAGCTCGTCGACGCCGACCAGGTCGCCGCCATCATCATCGAGCCCGTGCTCGGTGAAGGCGGCTTCATCCCTGCACCGTACAGCTACCTGCGCGGTCTGCGCGCGCTCTGCGATCGCCACGGCATCCTCCTGATCTTCGACGAGGTCCAGTCCGGTTTCTGTCGCACCGGTCGCTGGGCCGCCTACGAGCACTCCGGCGTCATCCCCGACATCTCGACCTGGGCGAAGTCGATGGGCGGCGGGCTGCCGATCGGCTGCGTCATCGGAAAGGGCGAGGTCATGGACGCCGCGCAGCCCGGAACGATCGGCGGGACCTACGGCGGGAATCCCGTAGCCTGCGCCGCCGCGCTGGCCACGATCGCGCGCATGCGCGAGCTCGACCTGAACACGCGCGCCATGGAGGTCGGTGACCGGGTGCGCTCACGCTTCGAGGCCCTCGGAGAGCGCTCCGACCTCGTCGGCGACGTCCGCGGACTCGGCGCGATGATGGCGCTCGAGCTGTGCCACGAGCGCGACCCGGCGCGTCCCGCCGGCGAGGCGGTCGAGGCCGTCATCGCCGCGTGCCGCGAGCGCGGCGTGCTCGTGCTCCCCGCGGGGCGCTACGGCAACGTGATTCGCATTCTCTCGCCCCTCACGATCACCGACGAGGACCTCGACCGAGGCCTCGCCGCCATCGAGGACGCCGTCCTCGCACAGACTCCCGGTATCCACGCATGAAGCCCTTCGCCATCGCCGGCATGCAGCTCGAGCTGTCCGCCATCCACGAGAACGTGACCCACATGGGCCACCGCCTCGAGGTCCTCATGAGCGTCTACCCGTGGGTGCAGATGGTGGTGTTCAGCGAGCTGGCCCCGTTCGGACCGCTCATCAAGAACGCGCAGCCGATCCCCAACGAGACCGAGGACCTGTTCCGGGAGTGGGCTCGCAAGCACGAGATCTGGCTGCTGCCCGGCTCGATGTTCGAGCAAACGGCGAACGGTATCTACAACACGGCCACGGTGATCGACCCGGACGGCGAGATCGTCGGGCGCTATCGCAAGATGTTCCCCTTCCGGCCCTACGAAGAGGGCGTCCAGGGCGGCACCGACTTCCTGACCTTCGACGTCCCGGACGTCGGACGCTTCGGCGTCTCGATCTGCTACGACCTGTGGTTCCCCGAGACGGCGCGCACGCTCGCCGCGCAGGGCGTGGAGGTCATCCTGCACCCGACGTTGACCGGCACGATCGACCGCGACGTCGAGCTCGCGATCGTCCGCGCGACCGCAGCGCAGAACCAGTGCTTCGTCTTCGGCATCAACGGCTTCGGAGACTGCGGCAACGGCCAGTCGATCCTCGTGGGCCCCGCCGGCGAGGTGCTCTACAAGGGCCAGAGCGCGCCGGAGATGATCCCGTTCGAGATCGACCTGCGGCGCGTGGAGCGCAGCCGCGAGTTCGGGCTCCGCGGCCTCGGCCAGCAGCTCAAGAGCTTTCGCGATCGCAACGTGGAGTTCGATGTGTACGGACCGGCGGGGAAGAGCTGGCCCTACCTCGGTAGTCTTGGTCCCCTTGTGAAGCCCGACCGCGGAACCCGCGCTGGCCTGAACCCGAAAGAACTCGAGCAATGACCCCAGAGACCTCCTCCAACTCGAGCGAAGTGGATTCGGAACCGACGGAAGACATCGGCCCGGACCCCGGCGGCCGCACGCGGTCCTTTCGCGAGCACTACGCCGCCTCCCAGTTCCGCGTCGAGACCTGGAATCAGCTGCGTTCGTGCAGCGAGTCGCTGAGCCGCGCTCGGGCGAAGGGTCGCCCCATCGAGGCGCTGCGCGAAGAGGCGCGCGAGACGATCGACCTCCTGTCGGAGTTCGAGCGCTACTGGGCCTTCCCCGGCAAGATCGCCTGCGCGGAGCTGGAGCGGCTGTGTCAGGAGGAGCACTACGACCTCCTGGCGCGCGGTGCAGCGTCGCTGGTGCGGGCGCTGGTCAGCGACTCCTACCGCAACCGCGACTCGGCCCACGCGGAGGCGCTCGAGCCGCACTCGCAAGCCGCGAACGATCGCGAAGAGCTCCACGGGGCGGAGATCCACGTGGAGCGTCCCTACTTCGAGGTGCTCATCGTCGGCGATCTGGACGACGACGAGCAGGAGGAGCTACGCGCCCGGCTGCGCGACGTACGAGCGGACGACGACGAGTTCGTCTACGACGTGGTCTTCGTCCCGAGCTTCGAGGACGCCATCATCGCGACGCTGTTCAACCACAACCTCCAGAGCTGCATCCTGCGCTACCGCTTCCCGCTGGAGTCGGACGTCCGCGTGCCGGAGCTGCGCCACTACGTGCGCGCCATCCCGCCCGAGCTGCTCGCGCTGAGCGAGAGCGACCCTTGCCACGCGCTCGGAGAGGCCATCACGCAGCTGCGTCCCGAGCTCGACCTCTACAAGGTGACCGACGACACGTTCGGGAGCGTGTCCGTCAGCGCGACGCGCTGCTTCCGGCGCGTATTCTACCGCTCGGAGGACTACCACGAGCTGCACCTCTGCATCCTCAAGGGCATCCACGAGCGCTACGAGACCCCGTTCTTCGACGCCCTCAAGGACTACAGCCACCAGCCGACCGGGGTGTTCCACGCCTTGCCCATCTCGCGCGGGAAGTCGATCACGAAGTCGCACTGGATCCGCGACATGGGCCGCTTCTACGGGAGGAACATCTTCCTGGCGGAGACCTCGTCGACGACCGGGGGGCTCGACTCGCTGCTGCAACCGACCGGCTCGCTCAAGCACGCCCAGGAGAAGGTCACGCGGGCATTCGGCAGTCGCCAGAGCTTCTTCGTCACGAACGGCACCTCGACGGCCAACAAGATCGTCACCCAGGCGCTCGTTCGCCCTGGCGACATCGTCCTGCTGTCGCACGACTGCCACAAGTCGCACCCGTACGCCCTCGTCCTCGCCGGTGCGCACCCGGTCTACATGGACGCGTACGCCCTCGATCGCTACACGATCTTCGGGGGGGTCCCGCTGCGCGAGATGAAGCGCCACCTGCTGGCGCTCAAGCGCGCGGGCAAGCTGGATCGGGTCCGCATGCTGCTGCTGACGAACTCGACCTTCGACGGCATCGTCTACGACCCCGAGCGGATCATGTGCGAGATCCTCGCGATCAAGCCGGACATGATCTTCCTGTGGGACGAGGCCTGGTTCGCCTTCGCGCGGGCTACGCCGACGTACCGCCGCAGGACGGCGATGGAGGCTGCCAAGCGCATGCGCGAGCGCTTCAAGGACGAGGCCTATCGCGCCGAGTACAGCGCGTGGGCCGCCAAGTTCGAGAGCAACGCCGACGACGACGAGGCGTGGCTCGACACCAAGCTCTTGCCCGACCCCGCGCGAGCGCGACTGCGTGTCTACGCAACTCACTCGACGCACAAGACGCTGACGTCGCTGCGCCAGGGCTCGATGATCCACGTCTTCGACCAGGACTACGAGAAGAGCGCCAAGGGCCCGTTCCACGAGGCCTACATGACGCACACGTCGACGTCCCCGAACTACCAGATCCTCGCGTCCCTGGACGTCGGCCGCCGCCAACTCGAGCTCGAGGGCTACGAGTTCGTGCGGCACAGCGTCGGCATCGCGATGATGATCCGGCGCCAGATCGTCGACGACCCCCTGCTGTCCAAGTACTTCCGGGTGCTGCGTGCGAAGGACATGATCCCGGAGGAGTTCCGCCCCTCCGGCCTCGAGCGCTTCTACGATCCGGAGGAGGGCTTCACGCGGATGGAGGACCACTGGATGCGGGACGAGTTCGCGCTCGACCCGACCCGGATCAGCCTGAATGTCGGCGCGACCGGCATGAACGGCGACGAGTTCCGCAAGATGCTGAGCGCGCGCTTCGACATCCAGATCAACAAGACCTCGCGCAACACGGTTCTGTTCATCGTCAACATCGGCTCGTCGCGCGGCTCGGCCACGTACCTGCTGGACGTCCTGACTCGGATCGCGGACGAGCTCGAGGCGCGCGCAGAGGACGACAGCGACCTGGACCGCGAGATCGCGCGCCACCGCGTGCACTCGCTGGTCGAGGACCTCCCGCCGCTGCCGCACTTCAGCCGCTTCCACCCGGCCTTCGTGACGGACCCCACCGGAGGGACGCCAGAGGGCGACCTGCGCTCGGCTTTCTTCCTCGCCTATCGCGAGGAGGCCTGCGAGCACCTGGCGCTGGACGGAACGATCTCCGACGCGCTCGCCAGTGGTCGCGAGGTCGTCAGCGCCGCCTTCGTGACCCCCTACCCGCCGGGCTTCCCCGTGCTGGTTCCCGGCCAGGTGGTCACGAGCGGCATCCTGGACTACCTCAAGGCCGTGGACGTGAAGGAGATCCACGGCTACGAGCCGACCCACGGCATCCGCGTCTTCCGCGAAGACGCTCTGGAGAGCCTCGTCTCCTCACCTCGCCCGTCCCTCGACGCGACCACACCCCTCGGCTCCTGATGCCCCGCCTGACCTCCATCTCCGACATCCGTCGCCACTTCTACCGCAACGACGTCCCGACCTATTTCGTCAGCGCGACGCCGTTCAACCTGCTCGGCATGGACGAGTGGGTGCGGCGCTTCACGTTCGTCAACTACATCGATTGCTTCGACGGCGACCACCCGAGCGTCTTCGTGCCGAGCGCGAAGCCCCACGAGGTCTTCCAGAGCATCGAGGAGATCACGAACTACCTGCTCGACCACGAGGAGTTCCGCGCGCTGGTGAAGGAGAACGCCCCGAAGAAGGGCAAGCACACGGGCAACGTGGTTTTCCTGTTCTTCGACGAGGAGTCGGAGCGCCTGTGCAAGGAGCTCGGGCTCAAGGTCTGCTTCCCCGCCGCCAAGCTGCGGAACAGGGTCGACGACAAGATGGTCACGACGCGCATCGGCAACGAGGCGGGCGTGGCCAGCGTCCCGAACTGCCTGACCAAGGTGCGCAGCTACGAGCAGCTCACGGCCGTCGCCGACGCGCACGGCCTCGGCAGCAAGCTCGTCGTCCAGACGTCCTTCGGCGACTCCGGGCACACCACGTTCTTCATCTCCTCGAAGCGCGACTACGCCAAGTACGCCGACGAGATCGAGGAGCAGAAGGAGGTCAAGGTCATGAAGCGCATCCGCTGCCGCGGTTCCGCCCTCGAGGCCTGCGTGACGCGTCACGGCACGATCGTCGGCCCGCTGATGACGGAGCTCGTCGGCTTCAAGGAGCTGACGCCCTACAAGGGTGGCTGGTGCGGCAACGAGGTCTTCGCGGAGACCTTCCCCCAGCGCGTTCGCGACCAGGCTCGCGAGTCTGCCTTCAAGATCGGTGAGGCACTGCGGGCGAAGCGCTACCGCGGCTACTTCGAGATCGACTTCCTGACGGACCTCGACACCGACGACGTCTACCTGGGCGAGATCAACCCGCGCATCACGGGCGCCAGCTCGATGACGAATCTGGCGTCCTTCGCCCACGCGGACGCGCCGCTGTTCCTGTTCCACCTGCTCGAGTACACGCGCACGCGCTACGACCTCGACGTCGAGTCGCTGAACGCACGCTGGGCCGACGGCGCGAACATCGACAACTGGAGTCAGCTGGTGATCAAGCACACGGGCGACAACGTCGAGATGATCAAGAACGCGCCGCGCTCGGGCGTCTGGGAACTCGACCCGAACGGCGGGCTCAGCTTCGTTCGTCCGCAGGCTCACCGCCGGACGGTGCAGCACGAGAACCGCGCGTTCTGGCTGCGCATCGCGAAGGAGGGCGACTGGTTCTACGAGGGCGCCGACCTCGGCATCCTCGTCACGCCGGGACGGCTGATGACCCGCGGCTTCAAGCTGACCGACCGGGCCAAGACCTGGATCGAGGGCATCCGCGGCGAGTACGAGTTCGGGCACGCTACCGCGAAGGCGCGGGCGCAGGCCGCGAAGCGCGTCGAAGTCGCCGGCTTCAAGCTGCTCTAGGTTCCGTGGCCCAGCACACATCGACGAGGAACGGCTAGGCCCGCATGTCAGTCTTTCGCTGGGTGGACGAGGAGCGCCCGGGCCCCAAGTGGCGGGCGAACCTCGATCTCACCTGGCCGGCCTACCGTGACTGGTTCCTGCTGGAGGGCGACGAAGCGCGGCCGAGCCTCGAGGAAGGTCGCGCTGCCCTCGAGACGCACATGCCGGAGCTCGTGCCGCTCTGGCACGAGCTGGTCGCGCAGGCGGACGGCGACGAGGCGGTCGCTCGCCTGCTGACGCTGTACTGTCCGACGCCTTACCTCTCGGGCTGCACGCAGGCCGCGTGGACGCGCGACGAGCCGCGGCTCGTACGCAACTACGACTACCACCCCCGGCTCATCGAGGGGTTGTTCCTGCAAAGCTGCTGGCTCGGTGCTCCAGTGGTCGCCGCCGTCGACTGCCTGTGGGGCGTCCTCGACGGCGTCAACGCTCGCGGTCTCGCCGTCGCCCTGTCCTACGGCGGCCGTCCGGTCGTCGGCCGGGGCTTCGGTATACCGCTGATCTTGCGCTACGTGCTCGAGCTCTGCAGCACCGTCGCCGAGGCCGCCGAGGTGTTGCGGCGCGTACCGAGCCACATGGCCTACAACGTGACCCTGGTCGACGCCACCGGGGCGCACGCGGTCGCCCACGTCGCACCCGACCGCCCGACGCGCGTCACCTCGGCGCTCGTCGCGACCAACCATCAGCGCGAGGCGGACTCGTCGCGCTACATCCGGGCCACGCGCAGCAAGCAGCGCAAGCGCTTCCTGCGCGAACGACTCGCCGACCCCGAGCTCACCGGGGACGGACTCGCGCAGCTGTTCCTCCAGGCGCCGCTCTACTCGAACGGGCACGCGGGCGGCCACGGAACCCTGTACACCGCCGACTACCGGCCAGCGGCCGGCTCCGTGCGCTACCTCTGGCCCGAGTTCGTGGTCGAGCAGAGCCTCGGGGCCTTCGAGGAGCGTGAGCTGTTCGTCCCGTTCGAGGGAGTCTGAGTGCGATCTGCGGCCCGTCTGCGCGTGAGGCGGCCCCGAGCAGCGGACGGACCCTGTACCCGCCGGGACGCATCGGGGATCGTGGAGTCGATGAGCGCGAGCACACGTAAGAGGTCACAACGATGAAGAACGCCGAACCCGTTCACTTCGCGCCGAAGGACAGGCCGCTGCGCCGCGACGTCGGCCAGCTCGGGGCCCTGCTCGGTGAGCTGCTGCGCGAGCTGGCGCCGCCCGGCGTGTTCGAGACCGTCGAGGCCGCGCGCCTCGCCGCGCGCCGCCGGCGCCGGGGTGACGCCGAGGCCGGGGCGGACCTGGAGCAGCGCCTGGCCGCGCTCGCGCCCGCGCGCGCCCTCGAGGTCGTGCGCGCCTACAGCGCCTACTTCGACGTGGTCAACGTCGCGGAGCAGGTCCATCGCATGCGACGCGCGACGGACTACCTGCGCGCCGGTGAGGCCCAGCCCGGCAGCCTGCGCGCCAGCGCGCAGGCGCTGGCCGAGCGCGGGACGACCCCCGCCGAGGTCGAGGAGGCGCTCGCGCGCGTCGTCGTCGAGCCGGTCTTCACGGCCCACCCCACCGAGCCGGTGCGTCGCACGCTGCTGAAGAAGAGCCAGCGGCTCGCCCAAGCCCTCGTCGAGCGCTTCCACGAGGACGCGCTCGACGCCGTCGCCCGCCAGACGCTCGAGGAGCGCATCGCGCTCGAGATCGCCTCCGCGTGGCAGACCGAGGAGCAGCTGCCGGGCCGGCCCACCGTCGGCGACGAGGTCGAGCACGTCCTGTTCTTCCTCTCCGACGTGCTCTACCGCGTCGTACCCTCCGTGCACGAGGAGCTCGAACGCGCCCTCGAGCTCGCCTACGGCCGGCCCTTCGTGATCGAGCGCCCGGTGGTGCGCTTCGCGTCCTGGGTCGGCGGCGACATGGACGGCAACCCGAACGTGGGCGCGCACACGATCCGCGCCACGCTCGCGCGCCACCTCGACCTCGCGCTTAGGCGCTATGGCGAGGAGCTGCGCGGCCTGCACGAGCACCTCTCGCAGTCGTCGTCTCGGGTCGAGGTCGATGACGCCGTGCTCGCACGCGTCGCGGAGTACGCGTCGCGTTTCCCCGAGGAGCTGGGCGAGGTTCCGGAGCGCTACGCGCAGATGCCCTACCGGCAGCTCTTGTGGCTGATGACCGCGCGGCTCGAGCGCAAGGGTCGCGGCGCCGCGGGCGGCTACGGCCCTCCGGACGAGCTGCGCGACGACCTCGCGCTCGTCGCCGCGAGCCTGGAGCGTCATGGCGGCGCGCGCGCCGGCCTGGCCCTCGTGCGGCGCGCGCTGTGGCGCATCGAGGTCTTCGGCTTCCACCTCGCGGCGCTCGACGTGCGCCAGGACGCAGAGGTCCACCGGCGCGTCGTGGGCGCGCTGCTCGGGGACGCGACCTTCGTGGAGCGGCCCCCCGCCGAACGCGCCGCCCTCCTCGCGGCCGCGCTGCGTGAGAACGCGCCGCTTGAACAGAACGATCTCGACGAGGAAGCGCGCAGCACGCTCGACGTCTTCCGCGCGCTGGCCGAGGCCCGCGCGACCTACGGCGAACGCGCGCTCGGCCCCTACGTCATCTCGATGGCGCAGGGCCCCGACGACGCCCTCGCGGTGCTCCTGCT
>CAYGST010000068.1:0-8395 GCA_964352415.1 uncultured Planctomycetaceae bacterium
CCGCTGTTCCGCCTCGGCGGCGCGACGGGCGCCGCGGTGAAGCTGAACTTCTCGGGCGACGACCTCGGCCAGGTCAGCGACGCGGCCATGGCGGTGCTCACGGAGCTCAGGGGCCAGTTCGGGCCGCGCTCCGTCCAGCCCGACCCCTCCAACTTCAACATCCCTGGCCCCGAGCTGCAGGTCGTCCCCGATCTCGTGCGCCTCGCCGAGGTCGGCATGACGCCGCGCGAGCTCGGCGACGCCGTGCGCGCCCTCGGCGACGGCGCGATCATCGGTGACTACCGCGTCGGCGGGCAGAACATCGACTTCAAGGTGATGTCGAACGAGTCGCTGACGCGCTCGTCGCTCGAGACGATCGGCGACACGCCGGTGGCGACCCCGCTCGGCGGCGTGATGCCGCTCTCGAGCCTGGCCGACCTGCAACGCATCAATTCGCCCCCGCAGATCAACCGCATCGGTCGCCTGCGCTCGGTGACGCTGCAGTTCACGCCGCCGGCGGGCATGCCGGTCGAGCAGGCGATCTCCTCGATCGAGGGCGTGCTCGAGGCCCAGCGCTCTGGCGGTGCGATCCCGCCGACGGTGCTCACGACCTACACGGGCACGGCGTCGAAGCTCGCCTCCGTGCAGGAGTCGATGTTCGGCGACGGAACGGCGGTCGGCACGCTCGGCAGCGCGATGGTGCTGGCGCTGGTCGTCGTCTACCTCTTGATGTGCGCGCTCTTCCAGAGCTTCCTGCGTCCGCTGATCATCATGTTCAGCGTGCCGCTCGCGACGCTCGGCGGCTTCGCCGCGCTCTACGGGGTCCACGTGTGGAGCCTGACGAACCCGTACATGCCCGTGCAGAACCTCGACATCCTCACGATGCTCGGCTTCGTCATCTTGATCGGCGTGGTTGTCAACAACGCGATCCTGATCGTTCACCAGGCGCGCAACTTCATGGTCGGCAGCGGTGAAGAGGCGCCGATGGAGCCGCGCCGCGCGATCGCGGAGGCGGTGCGTACGCGCGTGCGACCGATCTTCATGGGTTCGCTCACCTCGGTCGGCGGGATGGCGCCGCTCGTCTTCATGCCCGGCTCGGGCTCCGAGCTCTACCGCGGGCTCGGGAGCGTCGTCGTCGGCGGCCTGATCGTCTCGACGGTGTTCACGCTGCTGCTCGTGCCGGCGTTGCTGAGCCTGATGACGCAGCTGCAGGACCGCCTGGGTCTCCTGGCCGAGACCAAGGACCGCAAGCCCCTCGGCGCGGCGGCGGCCGCCGTCGGCGGGCTGCTGATCGCGTTCCTGTTCCTGCCCGGCTGTCTGGCGCCGGACCCCGAGCCGCGCGCGCGCCTGGGCACCGTCATGCACGACGTCGTCGAGGCGCAGCTCGCGGAGCTCTCGGACGTCGACGATGGCTCGCGGACGTTGCGCCCGGCCACGCCCCGCGTGGAGGAGTCGCTGGGTGAGCGCATCGATGAGCTCGAGGAGGAAGGTGGACCGGCGTCCTACGAGAGCCTCGACCTGGCCCTGCCGCCGGCTCTGGACGACATCGAGCTGCCGCTACGCGACATCGCGCTGACAGGCGCGATCCAGGCCGCGACGGAGTTCAACCTCGCGGTGCGCTTCTCCACGGAGCAGGTCGGCATCGACCGCGAGGGCTACAAGATCGCAGCGGCCGAGTTCGACCCGTCGATGTTCGGGGTGCTCGATGTCGGCACCGCGAACGAGCCGCGCACCGTCCCGACGATCGGCGGCATTCCGCTGGGCGCGCGCGAGTCCGTCAACGACACCGCAGCCGTGCGCGCGGGCCTTCGGCAGCTGACCGAGAGCGGGATGATCCTCGAGGCCTCGACGTCGTTCCAGTGGGCGGACAACCGCACCGACGGCATCACGTTCGTGCCCGATCCGTCGTATCGGACGGATCTCGCCTTCACGCTGACGCAGCCCCTGCTGCGCGGTTCCGGCAGCGAGTTCACGACCGCGGAGCGAACTCTGCGCCAGTTCGAGTACGAGCGTTCGGAGCAAGTCCTGCGGGAGGACCTGATGTTCGTGATGGAGCAGGCGGAGGTCTCCTACTGGAACCTCGTCGCCGCCTGGAAGACGCTCGCCATCCAGCAGCAGCTGACGAACCGCGGCGAGGAGATCGAGCGCATCCTGCGCGAGCGGCGCGCCTTCGACGCTGCGCCCGCGGAGTACTCCGATGCGCTCGCGACCCTGGAGAGCCGGCGCGCGGACCTCGTGCGCGCCCAGCGCCTCGTGGCGCTCGCCTCCGATCGGCTGAAGGAGCTGATGAACGACCCGAGCATCCCGCTGGTCGGTGAGGCGCTGCTGCATCCGACGGAGTCGCTCGCCGCCGAGCCGTACACCTACGAGCTGCGCCGCCTGATGCTCTCCGCGCTCCAGCAGCGCCCCGAGGTGCAGGCGGCCGTGATCGCGATCGAGGACGCCGAGCTGCGCGAGGCCGTCGCGACGAACCTGAAGGACCCGCTGTTGGACCTGCGCGTCGGGGCGTCGGTCGTCGGGCTCGACGGTGAAGTCGATGACTCCTATGGCAGCCTCTTCGACGACGAGCACTACACGCTGTTCGCCGGGCTGACGTTCGAGCAGCCGGTCGGCAACCGCGCGGCGGCGGCGCGCGAGCGCCAGGCCCAGCGCGCGAACCAGGCCGCGATCCTGCAGTACGAGCAGGTCGTGCGCATCGTGCTGCTCGAGGTGAAGGAGGCGCTGCGCAACGTGCGCACGAACTACGAGCTCGTCGCAGCGACGCGGGCCTTCCGCCTGGCCCAGACCGAGAACCTGCGCGCCCTCGCCGCCGAGCGCCAGACGCGCAGCGAGCTCTCCCCCGAGTTCCTCAACCTGATCTTCCAGCGCCAGGAAGGCCTCGCGGGAGCGCAGCTCTCCGAGGTCACGGCTCTGGCCGACTACAACCGCTCGCTCGCGACGCTGCACCGCGTCCTGGGCGGCGGCATGGGGGCGGAGCGCATCGCGATCGATCGGAAGTAGGCGCGCCACGCTGGGCTTCTCGTCCGCGTAAGCGGACAGCGATGACGCGCGCGTGCCCCCGGGCGGCCCAGCGTCGCGTTCGCGTGCAGGAGTCGCCGATTGGTCGTAGGCTGGAGGCATGGCTCGCACCCAAACGCTCGAGAGGCCGTTGCACGTCGAGGCGCCGTCGCGGCTGCGCACGGTCCTGCGCTACAACCTGTGGCTCGTGATCGCAGTCGGCGTGATCCTCTTCGGTGCCCCTTGGATGCTGTCGATTCCCTACGAGCTCGACACGGCGTTCGCCGTTGTGATGGTCATGGCGTTGACCTGTGCCATCGGGACGTACGCCTGGCAACGCGGTCAGCCCGATCGTTACCCAGTGCTGCTGCTCGCCGGCATGGTCGTCGGTCTGGCCGGTGGTCTCGTGAGCACCTTCACTGCGGGCCGGGCGGCCGGGTGGGGGATCGAGTTCGGCGGCGGGAAGCCCTTCGCGCTCGGCGTCGTGTTGCTCGTCGCTGCGGCCGTCCTCGCCTTCGCGTCGCTCGTTCAGCTGTTCCTGTTCCAGCGCGAGGGCCGCGGCCGCTGGATCGCCGCCTACCTGTTGGTCTGGTCTGGGTTCTGGGCCGGACTCCAGCAGGCCTGGCTCGTCGACGCGTGGGTTGTCGTCCCCGACGACGTGCACCTCGCCGTCATCGACGATCACTACGGGTGGGATGGAATGAGGATGGGCGGTCCCACCTCGCTCCTTTCGCTTGCTTCGAATGGCGAGGTGTACTTCGACAGCCGCTCGATGTCCTCCGAGCCCAACGCGGTGCTCGCCGATGACGCAGCCGTGCGAAGCGCCGTGATCGAGTTCGCGAGGCTCGACGACTCGTCACCCCGCGGTGCCCTGCTGCTGGCTCTCGATCGGGACGAGCGCTTCGGTCGATCCGTGACGGTCCTGGACGCCTGCGCCGCAGCCGGCAGGACCACGGTCCTGCTCGTCGCCACGACGCCGGACGCTCGAGCGACGAGACGCTGGTGGTACCCCGGCGGCATCCTCGTCGGCACCGGAGCCTGGCGAGCGCCGCACGGCGGCGATGGGCCCGAGCCGCTCGGGCCGATGGACCTGCGTCTCGTTCAGGGCGAGAACGGCGCGCTGTCCTTCGCGCTCGAGGGCGGCGAACCGATGAGCTACGACGTGCTGCTCGAGACGCTCGCGAAGCGCGAGGACGCCCGCGACCGCCGCCGGGTGCGCGTCGTGGCGAGCGCCGACCTGCGCTGGGAGCCGGTGATGCGCTTCGTCGACCGCTTCCAGTCCGAGGAACTCACCTTCATCGACGGCTTCGCGGTCGCCGACTGAGGCGGCGGGCGTCTTCGAGGGCCGCTTCCTTCGGCCGTGAGACGCCCGTCAGCCCGGTCAGGTGAAGGAATCGCCGATCGGTCGTAGGCTGGAGTCATGGCTCGCACCCAGACGCTCGAGAGACCGTTGCACGTCGAGGCGCCGTCGCGACTGCGCACGGTCCTGCGCTACAACCTGTGGCTGATGTTCGCCTGCGGGGCTGCGATCGCCGGGTTCCTGATTCTCGCGGTGACTCCGTCCGGCTCGTTCGGCTTCGGCAGCACGTTCTTCGTCGTGGCCATGCTCGCGATGACCGCGGTCGCGGCGTGCACGTACGTCTGGCAACGTGGCCAATCCGACGGCTATCCGCCGCTCCTGCTCGTCAGCATGGTCCTCGGCTTGGGTGGTGGCCTCATGAGCGGTGGCGCCTTCCGTCGCCTGAGCTTCGCGGGGCCCGAGGCGCTTGCGCTGCCGGAGGTGTCGGGCGGGTTCTGGCTGCTCGTCGCCGCCTGCATCGTGGCCCTGGCCGCCCTGGTCCAGCTGCTGGTGTTCGCGCGTGAGCGGCGTGGGCGCTGGATCGCGTTCTATGTGTTCGTCTGGTCCGCGACATCGGCAGTGATGCCGCAGGTTCTCCTGTTCGGGCTCCCCCTGAGCTGGCGGGTCTCCGACGAGGTTCGGCTCGCCGTCGTCGCCGACGAGTCGCAGTTCCTCGACCTGGGGGGTGGGGGGATCGGGAACGTTCTCTCGCTGACCATCGACGGCGCGCTCCAGTTCGGTGATCGATCCATGCCCTACGACGACGAGGCGGCGGTCCGGGCCGAGCTCGAGCGCCTGGCCTCGCACGAAGACCGGTACGGTTACCCGCTCGGCATCATCGTCGCGATCGATCGCGACGAGCGTTTCGGTCGCGCGGTCGAGTTTCTCGACCGTTGCCGCGACGCCGGAGTGCGACACGTCGGCCTCGCCGCCGAGCCCGGGAGCTACGAGCGGAGCGTGCAGCACTGGTACCCCGGCAGCTTTCGCGTCGCCACCGGAGCGCCCTACCCGGCGGACTCGCCCCGCCCGTCCGCCTGGCTCGAGCTGCGCCTCGTCCAGGAAGACAGCGACGCCATGGCCTTCGAGCTCGACGGCGGTGACACGGTGAGCCTCGATGAACTCATGGCCGCTCTGGAGAAGCGCAGCCAGCCGGGTGAGCAGACACACCTCCGGATCGTCGCCGACTCGAACCTCGCCTGGGAGTCGGTGATGCGCGTCGTCGACCGCCTGTGGTGGAAAGCGCCCGTGCTCTTCGACGGCTTCGCCGTCGCCGACTGAAACCCAACCCGGTCACGTACGACATGTCCCTACCGCTCGTCTCCAGGCTCCATCGACTCACCCTGGAGGGCCGCCTCCATCGCCCACAGCTGGCCAGGCGGCTGGCGGGCTGGTCCTTGGTCTTCGTGAGCCTCGCCGTGATGGTCCTCCTGCTCGCTCGGCTCGACGCACTCCGCACACTGGCGTCTCCGTCGGCATGGTCGTCCACGTTCGCAGCGGTCCTGGGCGACGACTCACCGAGCCGCTCCGAGCGGCGCGGCCCCGAGCAGGGGCTGTTCAGTGGATCGATCGAGCTGGGCCCGGGCCGTCGCGCTCGGATCCTCGGGAGCACCGTCGACCTCGACGATGCGGAGGCTCTGCACGGAGCGATCGCCGCGCTCGACGAGAAGCTGTTCCATCGCGTCCAAGTCTCCATCGAGCCCGAGACCCCGTTCGCAGCGGTCGTCGAGTTCCTCGATGCATGCGCAGGGGTGGACCTTCATCCGCTCAACATGGACCTGATCGAGAGCGACTCGGAAGCGGACGGTGCGGTCGAAGCCGACGGTCCGAGGGGGGTTGACGGTTTCCAACTGGGATCGAGCGTGGGGAGCGTCCAGTGGCGGAACTGGCTGGAGAGTTCCGACCCTGGACTCGCGGACATTCACCTGACGATGAGCCGTGAGGGTCGGTCGCGCTATCGACTCGGTTCGGACGGTTCCCTGGATCTGGAGGACCTGCGGGCGAGACTCGCGAGCCAGTACCCGGGGCGGTCGGCCGTTCCGAGTCGGTTGACCGCGGACGGCGGGCTCACCTGGGCGGAGGCGGGCTGAGCGCTCGTCGAACTGTTCGGCGATTTCGACGACGACAGGTTCATCGTCTTCGTGGCGGTCTTCGACATCGCCGACTGAGCGGTGCAGCCGCGCGGGCGGCCGGCAGCGCGTAGGCTGGCGCCGTGACGCGTGAACTCGATCTCGTCCTGTGGGGCGCAACCGGCTACACCGGGCGGCTCGTGGCGCGCCGGCTGGCCGGTCGCGCGGGCGATCTGCGCTGGGGACTCGCGGGCCGCGACCCGGAGCGTCTGCGCTCGGTCGCGCGGTCGCTCGGGATCGACGTGCCCCTGATTCGCGCCGACGCCGGGGACGCTGCCTCGATGGCGCGGCTGGCCCGCTCGACGCGCGCCGTGCTGAGCACGGTCGGTCCGTACGCGCGCTTCGGAGACGCGCTGGTCGACGCCTGCGTCGAAGCGGGCACGCACTGCTGTGACATCACCGGCGAGGTGCCCTGGGTGCGCGGCGTGATCGATCGTCACCACGAGCGCGCTCGGGAGCGCGGCCTGCGGCTGGTCTCGATGTGCGGCTACGACTCGATTCCCTCGGACCTCGGCTGCCTGCTGCTTCAAGACGAGGTGCGCGCGCGCCACGGCCGCCACGCGCCAGCGGTCGAGGCTCTGGCGCAGCCGGGGAACGGCGCGGTCAGCGGCGGGACCATCGCCAGCGCGGTCTACATGCTCGAGCGCCGACACGAGCCGGGCGTGCGCGAGCACCTCACGGCCCGTGGCGCGCTGACCCCCGGCTTCACTCCGCCGGTGGCGCCCGATCCGTTCGACGTGGCCCGGGTGGACGGTGTCTGGGGCGGTCCGTTCGTGATGGCGGGCGTGAACGGTCGCTGCGTCCACCGCACGCACGCGCTGCTCGGGCATCCGTGGGGCGAGGACTTCGTCTATCGCGAGCGGCTCTGGGGCGGCCGGGGTGCGAGCGGATGGCTGCGCGCCGCGGGGCTCCTGGGCGCGACGGCGGGCTTCGTGGCCGGCATGGCCTGGCGTCCGACGAGGGCAGCCCTGCGCCGGTTCGTGCTGCCCTCACCGGGCGAAGGTCCGAGCGAGGAGCGGCGCGCGGGGGGCTCGCTGCGCCATCACCTCATCGCCTTCGACGGCGCGCGCGTCCTCTGCCGCCTGCGGATCGAGGCGGCGCTCGATCCGGGCTACGTCGCGACCGCGGTCTTCCTGACCGAGTGCGGGCTGGCCACCCTCGAGCCGGGCCTGGAGACCGCGGGCGTGTTGACACCGGCATACGCCTTCGGCTCCGCGCTGCGCAGCCGGCTCGAAGCGGGCGGCTTCCGCTTCGCTTTCGACGCGCCGGATCGGGACGGGTGAGCGTCGGCGGGTCGGCCTCCGCCAGCGCTCGACTCGCGCGCGGCGAGTTCACTCGAGCCGCAGCGGGTGCGGGGCATCGGAGCTCCACGCCTCGTCGAAGCGCAGCGTCGTCTCGATTGCTCTGCCGTCGCTGCAGCGCGCGCTGACGCGCAGCTCGCCGTACGGCGCGAAGAACCAGTGGCCGACATGACCGCCCTCACGAGGTTCGATCGACTCGTCCAGCAGCAGCTCGCCGTTCGCGGTACGAACGGAGAGGGCGAGCGACGCGCCGAGGGGGTCGTCGCTCGCGCCGAGGAACACGAGCCCGAGTGAGCCTCCCGGTGCGAGCCGCACCGCGCGCTCGGTGCGCTCGCCGGCGCGCAGCGCGAGGCGAATCCGCTGCGGGCCGCAGCCCTTGGCGTGCAGGTACAGCTCGTAGTCGCCGGCCGGGAGCTGCGTGTGCGTCAGGGTGTCCCCCGCGTTTCGGAGCCACCAGGTGCGCCCTTCGCCATCGGTGAGCCGCGCATCGAGCCCTTCGAGGGGGCCGCCGCCTTCGCGCGCGACGTCGACACGCAGCTCACCGCCCGCGGCGAGGATCAGCTGCCCGAGGTCGAGCGTGGCTCCTTGCTCCACCTTCAGGTCGTTGCGCCACAGCGTCGCGAGTCCCTCCGTTTCGATTCGCAGCGAGAGCA
>CAYGST010000068.1:8405-13990 GCA_964352415.1 uncultured Planctomycetaceae bacterium
CTTGGGCAGCGGCGCGCCCGCAGGGCCCGCGAGTTCGGCGATCAAGCGCGCGGTGGGCTCCTGCGCCGGGTTGCGGGCGAGCCTAACGTTCGCGGCGCCGACGGCGACGTCGTCCAGCCAGGCGCGCGGTGCGCGCGCAGCGACCCAGCTGCGCTTCGAGGCTTCCTCGGACTCGGGCGCGAAGAGCTCGAGCCGCACGTTGCCCTCGCTCGGGAAGGTCAGCGCGAAGCGACCCGCCACGTCCGTGCGTGTCACGCGCGGCGGCAGCCCCGGCGAGTCCTGCGGCTGGCCGACCACGGTCCAGCGCGCGAGCGACGTGCCGTCGACGTCGATGGCGCGGCCAGTGATCTCGGGCAGGCCGGTGAGGCGCGGAGTCCACTCGTAGTGGGCGCCGGCCGCTGCCTCCAGGTCGCGGCTGGCCGTGGCCTTGCGGTCCCCGGTCGAAGCGCTGAGGCGCACGAGGCCAGGCGCGAGCGGCCCGACTTCGAAGCTGCCGTCGGCTTCCGTGACGGCGTAGGGTGGGTCGAAGGACGAGCGCGGGTTCGGGTACTCGAGGGCCGACTGGTGCGCGCGCAGGGTCACCCGCTCCAGCGCCGCGCCGCCGCTGCTCTCGACGCGGCCGCGCACCCAGGCACCGTCGACGAGGCGGAGCTCGATGAGCGTCTCCTCGTTCGCGGCGACCGTGACCTCGAGCGCGGTGATGGGGAAGCCGTCCGCGCTGGCGGCCACGCCAACGACGCCCGGCGCGAGCCCGCCGCAGTCGAAGGCGCCGCGTTCGTCGGTGACGACCTCGATGGGCGGCGGCGGACCCTCCGCGCCCGTGGGCCCGTAGGTCTCGAACTCGGACTGAGCGCCGAGTCGCACGCGCGCGCCAGCGACGGGACGCCCGCTCGGATCGAGAACGGCGCCCCGCACTCGGGCTGCCGGTCCACCGAGCTCGAGGTCGAGCTCCAGCGGCCCCTCACCGCCCTGCCGCTCGTCCCAGTACTGCACGTGCTCCGGCGCAGACGGCGCGTGGCCCGCGGCGCGCGCGCCGAGGAAGCACGACGCGGTCAGTTGCCGCAGGAGGAAGGTCCCGTCGGGCGCGCTGCGCCCGATCGGCAGTCCGGTGTCGCGGGTCAAGCCGGTGGTGATCCACAGCTCCGCGCCGCCGACCGGCCTGCCCTCCGCGTCGAGCACGCGCCCACGCAGGTCGCGTCCCGGCGGGAGCCGCAGCTCGACCTCGGTGAAGAACTCCGCGGCGACGCCGGCGCTCGACTCCGCAGCCGCGTCCGCGGTGGGGTGCACGCGCACCGGGTTCGCGATCGCGTTCCCGCCGCGGTCCCCGTAGAGCGCGATCGTTCCTGGCGGAAGGTCTTCGAGGAGCGCCTCACCCCCGTCGCCGGTGCGCGCGAAGGCGGGCTCGGAGCCCGGGGTGAAGTCCGTGTACTGGAAGCCGATGCCCGGCGCCGGGGTCCCGTCCGACCAGAGCGTGCGCACGCGCAGTCGGCTCGCGAGCGCGACCGGCGCGGTGGGGCTCGCTTCCTCCGCTTCGAGCACGGGAGCGCGTCGCCCGTCGTCGACGGTCGCGTCGGCTGCGAGTTCCTCTTCGGTGATCACGCGCAGCTCGCCGTCCAGCGCGGGGATCAGCGCAGCGTCGCGCTGCCCGAGTTCGAGGACGCCCGTGATCTGGAGGAGGGTGGCGAGCAGGGCCGCGGCGAGTGCGCCGAGCGTGATTCGTTGCAGCATGAGGAGGCTCCCGAGCTTGGCAGAGGTGGCCGCGGTACCGGTCGCGGCGACGACCTGGGAGGTCGTCGCGATGCCGTTCGCGTGGGTGAGCAGCTCCGTCCGAACGGCGGCCAGGCCGCGTTCGGGGAGCGCGAGGACGAGACCTCCAGCCAGGCCCGCCGGGACCAGCTGGCGGAGCTGCGCCAGACCCCGGTGGAGCTGCACCCGCACCGTGACGGGGGAAGCGTCACGTTCGCTGGCGATCTCCGCCGGCGACTTGCGCTGCACCAGGTGCGCGTGCACCACGTCGCGGTAGAGCTCCGGCAGGCGCGCGAGCGCATCGACGACCAGACCGCGCGACTCGGTGTCGGCGGCGACGGCGTCGGGGCGCTCGCGCTCCTCGCGGACCCGCGGCTCCGCGAGCGCGCGGTCGGCCTCGACCCGTCGAGCGGCGCTGCGCCCCCACGCCTTCGCGTGGTTCGTCAGGATGCCGACCGTCCAGGCCGTCACCGGCCGCGTCTCGTCGAAGCGCTCGGGATGCTCCAGCAGCGTCAGGAAGGTGGCCTGGACCAGATCCTCGGCCTCTCCCGCGTCCCGGGAGACGTGTCGGGCGACCCGCAGGAGCTCCGGCGACAGGGCGTCGAAGAGCTCCCCCAGGGCGCGCGTGTCACCCCGATCGCGGTAGCGGACCAGGAGTCGATTCAGGCGGCGATCTCGCATGTCACGAGCCCTCTGCACGGGGCGCTCGGACGTTTCACGATAGCCTCGGGAATCTCCGCCGGGCGCGCTGGAGGCGGATCCTGCAGCGCGGTTTCCGGCTCCCGCCCGAGGCGGGCGGGAGCCGGGACGACCTCAACCGCGCGACTCGCGCTCCGCGATCAGGCGCTTGATCTCGGCCAGATCCTCCGGGGCGAACTCGCTCTTGCGCAGGAGGTGCGAGACGAGCTGCGAGGCTTCGCCGTCGAAGAGCGTCGTCGTCAGCTCGCTGACCATCGTCTCGCTGATCTCCTGCTCGGACTTCAGCGCGCGATAGACGTACTGACGTCCCTCGGTGCGATGGGTGAGGAGCCCGCGCTTCTCGAGACGCGTGAGCAGGGTCGCGACGGTCGTGGCCGCGAGCTCGCGGCCGTCGAGGCGCTCGCGCACCTCGCCGACGCGCGCCTCGCCGAGGGACCACACGGCGCGCATGACGTCGAGCTGGAGGGGAGAGAGTCCGTTGTCGGCAGCCATCACTCGTAGCTCCCGATGAAGACGACCTGCTGGTAGCCGATGCCGGTGACGAGGTCGAGCACCTCGACGACGTCGGTGTAGACCGTGCCACTGCGCGCGTCGATGGTCACCGTGCGACTCGGGTCGGCGTCGAAGGCCTCCTTCAGTCGCGCCTCGAGCCCAGCGAGGTCCTCGACCGAGCGGAACGCGGGCCCGCCGATGAAGAAGTCGTCCGCGAGCGACTCCTCCTCTTCCTGCTCCTCGACGAAGCCGCCCGGCTTGACCCGGGTCGCGTAGCTCACGCGGCTCTCGCCGGTGCGGTCGCTCACCCGGATGCGCAACTCGACGGTCTCCCCACCCGGGTCGCCGTCGACATGGAGGTCGACCGGGAGCGGCACTTCGAAGAACTCGCCCGGGGACTCCGCCGCGGCGACGGCGAGTTTCCAGATCTGCACGTCATAGCCGCCGCACTCGGCCATGATCTTCTGCACGTAGCTGTAGCGTGCGCCGGACTCGACGAGGATGCGCAGCTCGCCTGCGGGCAGGTCCATGTTGCCGATGGTCTCGCGGGGCATCTCCGCGGCGATGGCAGCGAGCTCGACACGCAGTGCAGCGAGCCCGTCCTTCGAGTTCAGGTCGTAGGGCCCGCTCGGCGGGCGAGACTCGGACTCGACGCGCGTCATGCCGGCGCTGTCGACCTGGACGATCGCGCTCGTTGCGGCGCTGCGTCGCGACTCGAGGCGGGCATTGATCTTCGGCTGCTCCGTGTCTTGATCTCCTGGCTCGCCGACGGTCGGTGCGCCGCACGCGAACGCCACGAGGGCCAGCAGCGCCGCGCCGGTGAAGGCGCGCAGCTGGCGCGGGGCCGGGTCGACGGGCGTGCCATCGACGAGCACCTCGACGCGGTGCACGAGCTCCGAGCCGCGGCGCGCCATCGCGCTGACCGTCGCGGGCAGCGGGCGGTCGCCCATCCAGTCGGCGACCTCGGCGAGGCAGCGCGCGAGCTGCAGGGGCTCGCCGGTCGTGCGCGCGGCCCAGGCGTCGCTCGCGAGCTCGGCCTCGGCGGTGAGGCGGCGGCGCGCGAGGCGGTGCAGCGGCAGGTAGGCGAACACGCCCTCGACGAGGTGCGCGATCGAGAGCCAGCGCGGATCGCGGCGCGCGAGGTGCGCGCACTCGTGGGCGAGGAGCGCGTCGAGCGCGGCGTCCGAGAGCTCCGCCGCCTCGGCGGGCAGGCAGATCTCGTCCGAGCCGAGCGCGATCGGCGACGGCAGCCCGGGGCACACCGAGAGCGTCACCGGGCCGCGCCAGCCCGAGCGCAGGAGCACGCGGTCGAGGCGCGCGCGCACCCGCGCGTCGTCGAGCGGTTCGCGTCGGGACGCGTGGCGCGCGAGCTCACGCCGCGCGCGGCGCCAGCGCGTCACGCCGAAGCCGGCGCAGACGAGCCACAGCAGCACGACGACGAGCGGCCAGCGCGCGAGCCAGCGGGTCTCGGACGTGCCCGCAGTCGTCGCGGGGCTCGCCGGCTGCGCCGCGGAGGTCGCGAGGTCGCCCGTGGGGCTCGATGACCCCGGCGCGGCCTCGAGCGCCAGCGGTGCGCCGTTCGCAGTCGCGAGCTCCGCCGCCGGAGACGGCGACAGCTCGACCTGGATCAACCGGCTCCCGACGAGGCTGCCGGCCGTCGCGGTCAGGAGTCCGCCGACGAGCGCGAAGCGCCAGACGAGGCCACGCAGCGCGGCGGAGCGCAGGCGCGCAGCGACGCCCCAGGCGAGCAGCAGCAGCAGCGTGCTGTGCAGGGCGTGGTTCGTGAGCCAGAGGGCGAGGGGGCGGATGGCGTCGTCGAGGGAGCTCATGCGGGGCTTCCGGGGCTTGGGTGCGAAGGACTACAGCCGTAATACTACAGATGTCGTCGATGGCTACCCACCGTCTCGGAATTCGTCCCAGATCCGCGCAGGAAGGCCCTTGGGGCCCCTCAGGACTGCTTCGAGGAGCCTTCGAGGCGCGAGGCTCCCCTGGCGCTCCCGGAGCTCCGACGGCGCTAGGCCGCGGCGCCTGCGTCCTCGTCCTCGGGCTCGTTGCCGAGGGCGAACTCGATGATGGCCTGAGCGTCCGCCTCCTCGAAATGCAGCGAGCTGGCGGCCTTCTGCTTCAACGCCTTCTGCAGGAACTCTTGCGTAGCCCCCGCCTCGACCATGTCGTCGAGCTGGTTGGCGAGGTAGACGACCGTCACCGCCGGATCGTTGTTGCTCTCGGGCAACGGACCGTGGTGATGCAGGAAGGCGCGGCCGAACACCTCGGGCAGCGACCACGTGTTCACCACGTAGGCGCCGACCTGGGCGTGGTCGAGGTCGAAGGCGTTCTGCTCGCGCTGGAGGAGCGAGGCGCCCTTCTTCGTCTCGCTGAGCAGCTTGAGGTACGGCTCGCCGAGCGAGTCGATCAGGATGACCTTGCCGATGTCGTGCAGGAGTCCGTAGGTGTAGAATTCGGCCGGATCGAGCACGCGACGCGAGTGCACGTGCTTGGCGAGGAAGCCGCACAGGTCGCCGACGCGCTGCGAATGGCGCCAGATCTCGCGCACGATCGCATCGTTGCCGAGGTGCTCGAAGACCTGCAGGGCGCCGACGTGCGTCACGATGTTGCTGACCGTGCGGCTGCCGAGCACGGTGCAGGCG
>CAYGST010000069.1:0-13891 GCA_964352415.1 uncultured Planctomycetaceae bacterium
CGTCCGAAGGGGTAGGCGAAGCTCTCGAGCAGGTTCTCCGGCAGGCCGCCGCAGTTGACGCTGACGAAGGCCGCGCCGGCGCGCGGGCTCTCCGCGTGGATGGCGCGCGCGAGCCGCTCCTTGCCCACGCCCGTCTCACCGGTAAGGAGCAGCGTGCTGTGCGTGTCGGCGACGCGGTGCACGAGCGTCAGGAACTCGCGCATGCGCGGGCTCTGCGACTGGAAGTCGGCGAGTCGCGGCTCCGCCTGGGAGCCGCTGGTCTCCGGTCCATCGAGGCCGCCTTCGATCTCGGCGAGCGCGAGCTCGATGATCTGCTGGCGCAGGCGGGCGTCGGTCTGGCCCCCGTCGAGCACGGCCAGCGCGCCGGCCGTCACGAGCCGCGCCTCGTCGGCGGGGCGCGCGTCGCTGCCGACGACGATGACGCCGGGTTCGTTTTCCTCCGAGAGCTCCTCGCGCCCGGTTCCCGAGACCTCGTCCGCGGCCATCAGGGTGACGTCGGCCTCCTCAGCGGCCTCGCTGGCCCCGAGGAACTCCACGTCGATGCGGGCGCCGCGGAACAGCGCCCCGATGCGCTCGCGGAGCTGGGGGTCGGCGACGGCCAGGCGCAGGGGGCGGGGGTGCTCTTCGGGTGCCATTACCCGGAAAGTATCGGGCGTCCGTGCCCGAATTGCGAGTGGGGACGCCCGGTGGGCTTCGGGGACTGTTGCGCAAGTGCCTATTGCGAAGGTGTTTGTGGGCGTTGTGGAGGGGCGGCACGGCCGTTGCAATCCCAGGAGCTCACCCTCAACCCAGGAGACCCCCATGACCACCCTTCACGACCGCACCAAGAACCTCCTCGACGAGTGGGACGCCAAGCTGGAGAAGGCGGAGCATCGCCTGAAGGAAGCCAAAACCGACTCCGAGGTCCGTCTGCGCCGCGAGGCCCGCGAGCTGCGCGCGAAGCGCAAGGAGCTCGGTGAGCGCCTGGAGAGCCTGCGCGACGACACGCAGGAGGGCGCGTCCAAGCTGCGCAAGGACTTCGAGTTCGCCGTGGACGAGTTTCGCGGGAGCGCCCGCCGCATCGCCGACGAGGTCGGGAGCTGAAGCCGTGGTCCTCGATCGCAACCTCGGCGGGACCACGGGCGCCGACGCCAACCTCGTCCAGTCCGCGCAGCGCTGGTTGGAACGTATCGACGCGCTGCGTCCCGGAATCTTCGGCTCGATCTCCGAGTGTCCGGGCCTTGCGCCACAGCTCGAAGCCCTGCACCACAGGCGCGAGTCCGTGGCGATCAAGCTCGACGCGCTACGGCGCGCTCCCGGCCACCGCTTCGCAGCGGCGCGCACCGAACTCGCGGCGGCCGTCACCGACCTCACGTTCGCCTGGCGCTCCGTCCTGAACACGCTCCTGCGTGAGTCCGTCACGCCCTGAGCTCTCCTCTCCAACACGAACCAGGAACGACATCATGAACGACCTTCGAATCGAAGCCTTCGGGCGCTCGAGGCCCGGCCTCGCCCTCCATCGCCGCCGCGACCAGTTCGCGATCGCGGCGCTTCGCACGACGCTGCGCCTCGACCAGGGCCAGCTCGAGACCAACCACCTGCGCCGCGAGAGCCGCACCGAGGGTCGCGTGCTCGTTCTGACGGATGAGCTGGAGGGTACGCGCACCGCGCACCGCGCGAGCCACGCCGCGGTGGACGGTCTCGTCGCCGAGCTGCTGGACGAGGTCCCGTGGAAGCACTTCGCCTGCGGCGATCCGCGCGACGTCGTGCCGGCGCTGCGCGACACGCTCGAGCGGGCGCGCGCCGACGTGCGCAGCCGCTCCGGGGAAGACGCTCTCGGCGCCCTCGTGCGCATGAACCTCGCGTTCTTCGCAGGCCCGCACCTGTACCTCGCCGGCGCCGGCCGCGCGCCCTGCTACCTCTGGCGTGACGGCGTCCTGGAGAACCTCGTCGACAGCCCGGTCGTGGGGGATCCGAACGGCATCACCGTGCGTCACTACGAGCCGCAGGCCGGCGACGTGCTGGCGCTGCTCAGTGGCGGGCTGGCGAAGTCGCGCCCGATGGACGCGGTCGAACGCGTGATGCGGTCCGGCCTGAACCCGCGCGCGATGTGCCTTCAGCTCCTCGGTAAAGGCGTCGGCACCCGCCCGCGCACGGCAATCCTGGCCCGCATCCAGCCGCGCAAGTCGGCGGACGTGCCCGCTGAGGCGTTCGATCGACCGCAGCTCTCGAAGCAGAAATCCGTGCCCGAGGTCCGCGTCGCCGCGAGCGTTCCGCGCGTCGCCCCGGCGCACCCCACCGACGGCCTGGGCCACACGGTTGTGACGCCGGTCGCCTGACCGCCGCTGCGCGACGAGCCCCTCGCCCGGGGCGCCCCGACCGCGGCCTCGCCCGCGGCGCGCCCGGCGACGCCCCGTCCCGAGACTCCCCCCAACCACGGAGACCCTCTTGTCCAAGCAAGCCACCCTTCACGACCCCAATCTCATCCAGAACGACTTCATCTCCGACCTCGGAACGCTGCGCGAGCGCGCGCACTCCGAGTACCACGTCGGCCACGACCTCGAGTCGATGGTGCGCGAGGACCCCGTCGCCGAGCGCGCGGCGCTCGAGGTCTGCACCGAGAGCCTCCGCTTCATCGTGGACGTCGACCCGACGACCCGCAGGGTGCTCTTCTCGGCGGAGACTCCCGCGCCCTGAGCCGGCGCGCTGGTCCTGCGCGAAATGGACGGATCCGAAGCACGCTCGGCCACGCGCGCGTGACGCGGGATGGGTAGACTGCCGCCGCACTCCGAACCCCTCCGCACCCCGACTCACCCGTGAACTGGATTCTCGCCCTCACGCTCCTCCTCGGACTCTCCGCTCCGCCCCAGGACGCGTCCGTTCCCACGCGCATGGAGCTCGAAGCGCGCATCGAGTCGGTAGCCTCCCTGAGCACGCCCGAGGCGGTGGCGGAGACGGAGCAGCTGCGACTCGCTGCGCTCGCGCTCGACCGGCTCGAGGCGGCTCGCAAGGCCGAGGAGGAGAACCGCGCAGCAGCCGCGGAGGTCCCCGGACTGATCGAGGGGCTGCGGGCGGACCTCGCCAAGTCGCCGGAACCGCTGACGTTCCCGGACGCGGCAGCGATGAGCCTCGAGCAGCGCGAGGCAGAACTGGGGCGCGCGCGCGCGGCGCTCGGCACCGCTCAGGCGCAGGTCGCGGAGCTGGAGTCGCGTCGAACCGCTCGCCAGAAGCGGAACGAGGTGCTGCCCACCGAGCTCGCCCAGAAGCAGAAGGACCTCGCGGTGCTGCAGGAGACACTGCTCTCCGCCTCGGAGTCCGGCGAGGCGGGCAGCGCGCAGCGCACGCGCCTTGCAGCCGAGGAGGCTGCGCTGCGCGCTGAGCTCGACAAGCTCGAAGCGGAGCGTCTGGCGAACGAACGTCGTCGGGAGCTGACGCCGCTGCGCATCGAGAAGGCGCAGCGCGAGCTGCAGCGGGCGGACAAGCTCGCGCAGCACTGGCAGGAGGTTGTGACGGAGGCGCGGCAGCGGGAGGCCAGCGCCGCCGCGAAGGAAGCGCAGCAGCTGCGCGCCGAGACCATGCGCCAGTTCCCGTCGCTGGAGTCGATGGCGCAGCGCAACGAGGAGCTCGCGACCTTGCGCTCCGGCGAGCTCGGGCTGCCGGTGAGGATCGCGGAGGCGCAGGGGGACCTGCTCGAGCGCCGGGAGGATCAACTCGAGGTGGAGCGCCGCGCCCGCGCCTTCGAGCGTCGCCAGCGCATTGGCGGGTTGACGAACGGCCGAGGCCGAGCGCTGCGCGCCGACTTCGACTGGCTGCCTGCCAAGGCGGCGCTGCGCGAGGCCGAACGCAGCGAGGAGCGGCGCTACGCCGAAACCTTCGGCCTGCTGCTGGACATCGAGGAGGAGCTCGCCGAGCTGGCGGGCTTCGAGCGCGATCGCGAGCAGCTGATGGAGCAGCTCGGAGTCGCCGAGCCCTCGCAGGAGCTGCAGGACGTGGTCACCGAGCTCCTCTCCGCCCGCCGCCGCTTGCTGGAATCGGTGGAGAGCGAGGCGCGCACGCTGCTCGACGTCCTCGAACAGCTGGAGGTCGCGAACACGGTCCTGGAGCGATCGGTCAACGAGCTGCGGGAGGACATCGAGGAGCGCATCCTGTGGGTTCGTAGCCTCGAACTCGGCTTCCTCGACGCGTTGATCGGGACGCCGGGCGCGGCGCTGGAGTTCGTCACGGAGTCCGAGTGGAGCTCGGCTGCGAAGGAGGTCCTGGTGCAGCTTCGGCACCGGAGTCGCTCCGTCCTGCTCGTCGTTCTCGCCGTCGCGCTCCTGCTCGTCCTGCGCCGGCGCATGCTGCGGCGCCGGGCGCACCTCTGCGAGCTCGTGCGGTCCTATCGCACGGACAGCCTGCGGCACACCCTGGAGGCGCTCGGGCTCTGCTTGCTCCAGGCGCTGCCGCTGTCCCTCGTCCTGTGGGCGCTCGCCGGGCTGGCGGGGGACGCGTCGCATCCGACCGCGCAGGCCGTGGCCTTCGCGCTCGACGGGACTCTGCCTCCGCTGCTCCTGTTCGAGTTCCTGCGGCAGGTCCTGCGCGAGCGCGGCTTCGGCGAAGCGCATCTGCGCTGGCCGGCGCGCGCCGTTCACGACCTGCGCCGCGAGCTGCACTGGTTCGAGCCGACCGCCGTGGTCCTCGGATTCGTGTTCCTGCTGTTCGATCGCCAGGCGCTCGCGGGCTACTCCGAGACGCTCGGCCGCGACACGTTCCTGCTGCTCATGGCCGTGGTGGGGGTGTTCCTCTCGCGGCTCCTGCGCGCAGAGGGGCCGCTGCCGCCCAGCAGTGGAGAAGGGGCGCCGCGCGGCCTGCTCGACCGGACGCGCCGCATCTGGGCGACGGTCGCCGTCCTGTTGCCGCTGGTCTGCTTCGTGCTCGCGGCCTTCGGCTTCTACTACACGGCGGTCGAGTTCTTCTCGCGCCTCGTCCTGACCGTGGCGTTCGCGACGGCGCTCGGCTTCGTCAACGCGCTGCTCCTGCGCTGGCTGTACATCACCCGACGGCGGCTCGCGATCGAGCAGGCGCGCGAGCGAGCGCGCGCGAGGCGCGAGGCCAGCGAGGCCCAGGCGGCCAGCACCGACCCCGTCGTGGCTCCGGTCGACGAGGAAACCGTCGACATCCCGTCCCTGGACGCCCAGACGCGCCAGCTCTTCCGTAGCGGCATGACGATGGCGGCCGTGCTCGGCGTCTACTTCATCTGGGCGAGCACACTGCCCGCGCTGCAGGGCCTGGATCGCGTTCAGCTCTGGCCGACGGTCACGCTGCTCGAGGTGTCTCCCGAGCAGAGCGCGAAGGATCAGCGCGAGGCGGCCGCGGCCCAGGCCGCGCAGTCACAGGTCGCGAGCGAGGCCGGCGGCTCGGCGGAGGCCCCCGCTCCTGGCGGCTCGTCCATTGCGGCGGCGCTCCCGGTCGCGACGGAGCCCTCTGGGAAGTCCAACGGTCTCCCGTCGATCCTGACGCTCGCGGACGTCAGCCTGGCGCTGATCTTCGCGCTGCTCACGATCATCGCAGCGCGCAACCTCCCAGGCCTCTTGGAGATCTCCGTCCTCCAGCGGCTCCCGCTCGATACCGGGGCGCGCTACGCCGTCACGACGATCCTGCGCTACTTGATCGTCATCATCGGACTCAGCGTGGTGTTCAGCACGGTCGGGCTCGGCTGGAAGAACATCCAGTGGCTCGCGGCCGCGCTCACCTTCGGCCTGGCCTTCGGCCTGCAGGAGATCTTCGCGAACTTCGTCTCGGGCCTGATCATCCTGATCGAGCGTCCCGTCCGTGTCGGTGACGTCGTGACCGTCGGGGGGACCGAGGGCAAGGTGACGCGCCTGCGCATGCGAGCTACGACGATTCAGGACTGGGACCGGCGCGAGTTCCTCATCCCGAACAAGGAGCTGATCATCGGCACGGTGATCAACTGGTCGCTGAGCGACCCCGTCACGCGCATCATCGTGCCCGTCGGTGTCGCCTACGGCTCCGACACGAAGCTGGCGCGCAAGCTGCTGCTCGACGTGGCGAAGAAGAGCAAGATGGTCCTCTCCGACCCTGGGCCGAGGGCTATCTTCCGCGCCTTTGGCGCGAGCTCGCTGGACTTCGAGCTGCGCGCGTTCATCCCCAACCGCGACGCCTGGCCCGACGTGGTCGACGGTCTGCACAGCGCCATCGACGACGCCTTCCGCAAGGCGAAGATCGAGATCGCGTTCCCGCAGCGGGACCTGCACCTGCGCAGCGTTCCGGACGGCTTCCTCGACGGCAGAGGTGGCTCCACGGACCGCGACGCAGAGGAGGCTCCCGCGCAGCCGCCGGCCAAGGGCGGCGGGAGCGGTGAGGGAGCTGCCGTGAGCAAGAAGCCGAAGAGCGCAGACTAGCCGCACGCTCACCGCGGACGGCTAGGCCGCAGCCGCGCACGTGCGCTCAAGGCAGCAGCACGATCTCGCTGAAGCCGGCGTGCGGGTCCACCCAGTCGACCTCGAGCGGAGTCACCTCGAGCTGCTCGACCCGCAGCGTGGAGCCGAACTCGACGACGGTGGGGCGCAGCAGATCGGGATGGATCTGGACCTCGAAGCGCTCGGCTCCGTTGATCGTGACGCGCGCGCGGAGGATCCTCCCGCGGCTGAGCAGCTCCTCGCGGCCGCGCAGCGGCGCGAGCAGCAGGCGACTGGCCGCCGCCGGGCGACGGAGGTCGGCGGAGAACGACGCGCCCTCCTCCTGCTGCCAGGCGGTCCAGGCGCTGTAGAGCGAGCCATCGATTGCGTGCTCGGCGAGCTTGGTGGAGCCGCTCGGCAGTGTGGCCACGCGCGCGCCGCGCAGCAGATTCGCCTGAACGTGCCGCGCGAACTCGAGGTCGTCCGGCGTGTAGAGCGGCGCGATCGTGATGGGCGCGGACTCGAGGACCTGTCCGGACTTCAGCGTTCCTAGCGCGACCAGCTCGAAGCCCTCGCGCGGCAACGAAGCGAGCTGCGCGGCGAAGCGGCCGTCACCGCTCGTGGCGAGCACCGTGGCCAGGGACTCGGCGCGCGCGGCGCTGCGCGCGATCCATTCGACGCGCGCGAGGTCGGGGGCCTTGGAGTCCTGCAGCCAGCACTCGAGCGCGTCGCCGAGGACCGCCGGTCGGCGGACGCGCGCCAGCAGCGCGCCCTCCGACTCCGCAGCCGCCGAGCCGGCGAGCCGCCAGTTGCGCGACGAGGGGACCGGCGTCGGCGGCCCGGAGGCGCGGCCCAGGAACAGGAGCGCGAGCGCGGTGTCGATCTCGGCGTAGCTCGACTCCCAGTAGCCCTCGTCGGTCTGCGCGCCGAGCAGGAACTCGGCGCCGCGCTCGTACCACGGCTGGCCGCCAAGGGTCTCGGTGGCGAGCAAGGAACCGACGCGCTCCAGCCCGTAGATCCAGAAGTAGTGCCCGAAGCCAGTGTGCGGCTCCCGTCCCCACACGAGGTTGCGATCGATCCAGCGCCGGCCGTCCTCGACGCCGCGCTCGAGCTTCGCGAGCTCCCCGTCCGGGATCGCGTCCCCGAGCCCGCGCTTCGCGATCAGGAGCACGGTCAGGCCGGCGACGGTCATGGAGCCGCTCGTGTGCTCGCGGTCGGTGAGGTAGGAGAAGGCACGTGCGTCCGACTTCGTGCGCTCCTGGGTCTCGAGCGCGCCGCGGATCATGTGGCGCCAGCTCGAGCGGGGGAGCTCGATCCCGCGCTCGCGCAGCTCGTCGAAGGCGAGCGATGCGATCATCGTGTTGTGCAGGTCTGGATCGTCGTTGCCCTCGCGCGGATGCACGGGGTAGTTCCACAGCCCGCTCGGCTGTTGCCAATCGACGAGCCTGTCGGCGAAGGCCTGCAGCTCCTCGCGGTCGAAGCGGCCGAGGGCCGTGCGCGCCAGGATCACCGCGCCGATGCTGTAGACATGCTCGGGCGGATGCGTGTCGAGGAACGCGAGCCCGCGCCTCATCGCCGGGTGCTCGGCGTCGAGCCCGCTCGCCGCGAGGGCGTACATCAGGAACGCCGTGAAGCCCGGGCCGAACTCGGGCATCGCCGGCCACGAGCCGTCGAGCTCCTGCTGGGCGAGGAGCCACGCGACGCCGCGATCGATGGCGACCGGGATCGCATCCTGGGCGACCGCGTCGGTCCCGCTGAAGCGCAGGTTCCACGTGCCGCCGAGGTTCACGGCCTTGACGAGCAGGTGGTGCGTGCCGGCCTCGAGGGTGAGGGCGAGGTCGAGCGACGCTTCGCCTTCAGCGACGAACACCTCTCCGACGGAGACGCTGTCGACCCACACGCGCAGGCCGCTGGACCCTCGCAGCGCCAGGTCGAACAGGGTAGGCCGGTCGAGGTCGACGCGTCGATAGGCGTAGGCAGCGACGTTCTCCAGGTCGCCCGGGCCGCGCTTCTGGTCCGGGAACGCGCGGATGGCCTCGACGAGGTCCAGGTCGCCCACGTCGAGCGCGCGTCCCCAACCCGCGGACTCGAGCCGCGTCCATGGCCGCGTCCCCGTGATGCCTTTCCAGCGCTCGGCGAGGTCCGGTCCCTCGGCGCCGGGAGCGCAAGCGGCGAGCGTGTCCTCCGGCGCGAGCGCCTTGCCCCACTCCTTCCCCGCCTTGCCGAGCTTGCCCGACGTGAACGGTCCGGCGAGGTACCAGGGGCCCCAGCGCTGGCCGAGCGGCGTCAGCGTCCGCTCGCCGAGCGCGTCCGTCAGCTCCTTGCGCAGACCTGTGGCGAGGGCGGGCGCGTGCTGCGGATCGTCGAGGCGGCGCAGCTCGCGCAGGAGCCGCGGGTCGTCGTCCTCCACGTTGCGCGCGGCGGCGAGCAGGGCGAGGCGCGCGATCCGGCGCTGCTCCTCCGAGAGCGCAGCGCCGCTCGCGAGCGCTGCCCAGGCGGCGCCCGCGTGCTGAACCGTCGCGGGCGGCGTGATCGTCAGCGCGTCGACGCCGTTCGCCTCACGCCCGTCGATCGCGAGCCCGAACGGCGCGAGGAAGCGGTTCGCGGTCGAGTCACGGCCGTCGGCCTTCGGTGGCTGCTCGCTCTTCGGCGTCCAGTCCGGTGTGACGAGCAGGACGCCTCCGCCCTCCATCACCCAGGCGTGGAGCGGCTCGAGGAAGCCCGGGGTGAGCTGCTCGCCCGAGACCACGACGACGTCCGCCTTGGTGTACGGCTGCACCCAGTCCCACTCGAGCGCTTGCGCGACGGGCAAGCTGCCGTAGTCGAGGAGGGCGAGCTTCGCCTTGCGCTTGCTGCGGCCGAGCCAGCGCAGGGTGCGCCTAGCGAACTCGCGCGTCGTCTCGTCGCCGAGCGCGTAGGCGTCGAACAGCGAGCCCTGGGTCGTCACGACCACGCGGCCCTCACCGAGGGTTGCAGCCGCGACGACGGGGACGTCTCCGGCGGTGGCGAGCGGCCAGGCGCTCGCGCCGTAGCAGGTCACTCCGCCGCGCGTGTCGGCGGCGGGCAGGCCTTCGAGCCCGGCCAGGAGCACGGCGAGCGTCTCGGGCACGGGATCGGGCTCGTCGGCGGCCGCGGCAGGGCCGGCGCTGAGCGAGAAGGTGAGCGCAACGGTGGGCAGGAGGCGCGCGAGCGCTCGGCCGAGCACCGGGAGTTGCGAGAGCGAGTTGGGAGCGAGCATGGCGAGGCGGTCCGGGGTGGGGACTCGAGGCTACCCGAGTCCCGCGCGCCAGCTACGCGCGGAGCGCCGACGTTCGTTCGCCACGCGCCGAACCCGTCAGCCGGAGCGACCCTCGTCGCGCGGGCCCTTGGCCTGCACTCCCTTGCCCTGGGGAAGGCCGCCGGCGGCGCTCAAGGCGCGACGCCGAGCAGCTCCTTCAGCGCCTCGTCGGCGCCGCGATAGAGGCCGTCGCCGTCCCCGAGCAGGACCGCGCGGACGGGCAGCGCGGCGATCTCGCGCAGCGAGACGAGCACCTGCGCGCGGTCCTGGATCTTCGGGTCGGGCAGGAGTCGCAGCTCGCCGCTGACGTGGGAGCGCACGAGGTCCGCGAAGTAGAGCGCCTGCAGCGGCTTCAGGTAGAAGGCGGGCTCCATCGGCGACTTGCCGCCGCGCAGCGGAATCACGTCGACGTGGGCCTGCAGCTCGGCGGGGAGATCCTGGGTCGCGCTGAACCAGCCGTCGACGTGCGCCGCGTCATCGCCGAGGCGCTCGCGCTCCTCCGCGGGAGCGAGCAAGGTGGCGCCGAACGTCGCCTTGAGCTCCGGGGCGGCGCGCAGGTGCTCCTTGTTGGTCACGAGGATCCACGCGACGCCGCCGGCCTCGCGCAGCTCGGCGACGCCGTCGTCGTCGATGGGCATGGGGTCGATCAGGACACCGCCGGCCGGGCTCTGCCAGTGGAAGCCGTTGAAGTCGATGTGGCGGTCGGGCTGGTACTGGCCCCAGTAGCGGACGCCGGGGAGTCGAGTGGTCTTCATGGTTCGATCGATGGGGGGAGAGTCGAGGCCGAGCGGGGGGAGGTCCGTGTTCAAATCGTGATGTGCCCAGGATACGGAATCGCGCGCCGCACCGTGGCGCGGCGCCGGGTGCGCTGTGAACTCAGGCGCCGCGGAGCATCTCGTTCAGGAACGCGTGCAGCGCCTCCGCGGCCAGCGCGTTGGCGCGCTCGTTCCAGTGCATCGTCCCGCCGTAGTAGAGCCACTCTTCACGGACGGCGGCCGAGTCCGAGGGCGCGGCAGCGCGCAGGACAGGGGTCAGGGACAGGAGCGGGAGCTCGAGGGCTTCCGCGATGTCTCGCGCGCGCACGTCGGGCGTATCGCGCTCGAAGCTCGCGCCGGCCTCTCCGGCGCGCGCGACGACGGCGTCGTACACGTCGCCGCAGATCTGCTTCGAGCCCGGCACGTGGAGCAGCACGAGGCGCGCGCCGTCAGCCTCGACCTCACGCTTCAGGCGCGCGATCAAGGCGGCCGTGATCTCCCAGGCGCGCTCCACTTCGGGCGGCGGATCGCTTGCGAAGGTCCAGTCCGCCGGGCGCATCGTGTTCGACGGGTCGGCCATCACGATCTTGTTGTTGCGCAGCAGCTCCTTCTGCCAGACGTAGAGCCGTGAGTTGCGGTTGAGCCACGCCGAGACCTGGCTGCGCGAGACGGAGTAGGGCTGCTGCACGAGCTGGCCCTCCTCGTCGAGGTCGAAGAAGATCCGCGGGTTGCTGGTGAGGCCGCGGTGGTTGTCCGCGAGGTCGTTCCCGCTGAAGAACGAGAGCACGACGATGTTCGGCTGGTAGCGCCGGGCGACCTGTTCGTAGATCAGCATCTCCTGGGCGGTGGAGGAGCCGAGCACGCCGAAGTTCAGCACCTCGTAGCGCTCGTCATCGCCGGCGCCGTTCAAGCGCGCCTCGAGCTGGCCGCAGAGGGTCTCCGCTTCCTCCATCGCGAGCGCCGCGATCATCGAGTCACCGAGGACCGCGATGCGGGTCGTGTCGGGCGGAGCGCCGTCGGGCCGGTCGGGGCCGCGGAAGCCGTCGCGGGTCGTGCGCACGCGCACCGCGCGCTCGGACTCCTCGTCGTAGAGTTCGGCGTCGTAGGAGGTGAGGAAGCGGCGGCCGAGGGTCGCGTCGCGCATGACGATCGGCGGCACAGTGTTCGTGAGCGCGCGCACGAGGACCTCGCCGACGACCAGCAGCGCCGCGAGTACGGCGACGGACAGGAGCAACTTGCGCAGGAGGCGGAGCATGGGAGGCGGGAGGGGCGTGCGGCGGCGATGCGCGCTCGCGGCGCGCGAGCCCCGGTTCTAGACCTGGGAGAGCGTGCACACAAGTCGCGGCGGCGCTTCCCAGGGACCGGCAGCGTGGCTCGAGGGACGACAGCGCGCTCCGGGGGGACTACGCTGCAGCTCCGCACTCGACCTCCCTCCCCGCACGCTCATGACCACGATCGCCGTCCTCGCCACCCTCGACACGAAAGGCCTTGAGGCCGCCTACCTGCGCAAGCGCATCGAGGCGGGAGGCGCCGAAGCCCTGCTGATCGACGTCGGAGTCGTCGGCGAGCCGGGCACGCCGCCCGACGTGACGCGCGAGGCGGTGGCTGCGGCAGGCGGGACGCCGCTGGCGCAGCTGCTCGAGGGCCCGACCCGTCAGAAGGCCTCGCCCGTGATGATAGCGGGCGCGACGAAGCTCTTGAACGAGCTGATCGCCGCGGACGAGATCGATGGCGTCCTCGGGCTAGGCGGCACGCAGGGCACCTCGAACGGCACGGCCGTCATGCAGGCGCTGCCGTACGGCTTCCCGAAGATCATGGTCTCGACGGTGGCCTCCGGGGACACGTCCGCGTTCGTAGGCATCAAGGACGTCACGATGATGTTCTCGGTGAGCGACATCCTCGGCCTCAACCCGCTGACGAAGAAGATCCTCGCCAACGCCGCGGCCGCGGCCGTCGGCATGGCGCGCTGCGGAGTGGAGCTCGAGCGCAGCACGAGCACGAAGCCCGTCATCGGCATGACGAACCTTGGGGTCCTCACCGAGGGTGCGATGCACGCTTTGAGGTGTTTCGAGGCGCGCGGCTACGACGTCATCGTCTTCCACGCGATCGGCGCCGGCGGCAACGCGATGGAGCAGATGATGAAGGACGGCATCATCGGCGCCGTCTTCGACTACGCGCTCGGCGAGATCGCCGACGAGGTCTTCGACGGCCTGCGAGCCGGTGGCGACACGCGCTTGACCGTGGCGAGCGAGCTCGGGCTGCCCCAGGTGCTGACGCCCGGCGGCGCGGATCACGGCGGCTTCCTCGTGCCGGAGAACACCGTGCCGGAGCGCTGGAAGGATCACGCCGTCGTCTTCCACAACCCGATCATCCTGGCGCCGCGCATGGACGCGGACGACATGCGCGCCATCGCGCGCGAGACGGCGAAGCGCCTGGCCGGTGCGGAGCGCGACACGTGCTTCCTCGTGCCGACCCGCAGCTTCAGCCGCTATGGCATCGAGGGCGGCCCGCTGCGCGACCCCGCGGCCGACGCCGCCTTCACCGACGAGCTGCGCAAGCACCTGCCGGCGTCGGTCGAGCTGATCGAGGTCGACGCGAACGCCGAGGATCCCTTCTTCGTCGAGGCCTGCATCGAGCGCCTGTGCGCCATGATCGAGGCCCGCGGGTAACGCGCCATGTCGAAGCTCCTGCTGTGGCTGCTCGGTCTGGCGCTCACCGCGAGTGGGGCGCTCGGCGCGCAGGAGTCGAGCGACCTGCGACGTGACGAGGTCTACGGCTTCGAGGCCCGCCGCCCGCACCCCGACTGGACCTGGCGCAAGGGCGAGCAGGACTCGGAGGCCAAGCGCCACCTGCAGGTCGCGCTGCAGGGCGCGGCAGGGCTGCGAGCGCGCGTCGGCGTCCAGGCGGCGCAGCACCCGGGCGGGGCGGGGGCCGCCGAGCAGCGCGAGGCCTACCGCACGGCGCTCGCGCAGGAGAGCTCCGTGCGCGAGGTCGAGGACGTCTCGGCGGTGATCGACGAACAGGACTGCGTCGGTCTGACCCTGGTCGCCACGTACGGGGGGCGCGACTATCGCGTGCGCTACGCGTTCTGCGTCTACGACGACCGGGTGTACGTGCTCGAGCACCTCTACGACACGTCGGAGGCCTACGAGCTCATCCCGCAGGTGGAGTCCTTCTGGAACGAGTTCCAGTTCCTCGACGTGCCGCGTGACGAGGAGGGAGAGGCGTTGCGCCAGCTCGCGGAGCGCTGCGGCAGCGAGGTGGTGTTCGCGACGAACTGGGCAGATGCGGCCCAGCGCGCGCGCACCGAGGGCAAGCGTGTGCTGGTCTTCGTGCACCTCTTGCCGGGCTTCGAGATCGAGGATCCGTGGATGTCCGGTCCGCTGATGGAGGAGGAGATCATCGCGCTGGTGAACCAGCGCTACGTCGCTCTTCGGTATCGCCGTGGCATGGGCGCGCCGTTCGAGGAGCAGGAGGTGTAC